>CAITYI010000081.1 GCA_903896585.1 uncultured bacterium | reverse complement strand
GCCATCCGGGGCGCGATCAAGCCGATAATCCAAAATCTCCAATAGTGGATCCGGGTTGTTCTCAGTCATGGCCGCGGACAATGCCGGCCGCAACTCTTCGAAATCGTACTCGGGAAAATAGAGGTAACTCAAAATCGAGTAAGCGGCCAAGCCTTCGGTTAACTCTCGACCACCTTGACCGATAAGGGGTTTCGAATCTAGATCAAGAAGAAAATCTCGGACTTGTTGGGCACCTTCATCAATCGTTCCTGAAAGTGGGCAATCCAATTGCTCCAAACAATCTTGCACAAAGTATCTAAAGAGAATCTCAAACTCGTTAGCTTGCCCACGAGTCACCTCAAACTGGTCGAGATAGGTGGGGAGCACACCATCAAGGACCATCCGGCCAACCCGCTCGGGAAAAAGTTGGGAATAAATGGCCGCAATTGCCGTGCCGTAACTCTTGCCCACCATGTTCATGACCGGGTCACCAACCAGTGCTCGAGCAATATCCATGTCGCGGGCTACCTCAACGGTTGACATGCGGGCAATGAGTGGGTTTTCCCCGGCTGCACAGGCCAATCCCACAACCGCTGAGTCCAGAATCAATCGCTGTTCTTCAAGTGGCGAATCAGGTGTGATCTCTCCGCTGATGAATAGATCCTTTTGTTCATCGGTTAAACACTCAATTGAATCACTCAAGCCCACACCGCGCGGGTCTACCCCGACTACATCAAATGCTTCCCGCACCTGTTCAGTGACGATGTAGTCAGCTGCCTTGGCGTACTCCACCGCACTACCACCGGGACCGCCTGGATTCACAAACAGCGAACCAATGGACTCACCGGTGGCCCGCACTCGGGTCATGGACAGGGACACCCGCGCGCCACTGGGGTCCTGGTAATCGAGGGGTACTTCAAATGTCGTGCAGTCAGCAGAGCCACAGTTGCGCCACTCAACCTCCTGGGAATAGAACTCACTGAGATCGGCAGGTATGGGCTTCTCAACGGCGGGGGCTTGGGGCGGTGTGACGGTGGGTGTTGAACACCCGGTGACCAAGAACAGCGCTGCCACCCCAGCGCCGATAGCGACACCGACAACGGCTGATCTGCGTGCATGACCCCTTGGCATACGCCTTACGGTATAACGGTGACCCGACAGCGACCCACCCCGGCAGAAATTGCCACCATGGTGGAGCAAGGACTGGCTCGCGGGATGAATTTAATTGATTCCTTTCAAGCAGCCACCGGAAATCGAACACTGACAAAAGTTCACAAGAAGGCCGCACAGGAGCACCGCAGAATCCAACGCGAGTACACCGTGCGGCGCGACTCCATTCGTTTTGGTGCAGTGGGCGGTGCCGGAGCCGCGGTTATTACCGGTGCCGCAGGTGCACTCACACTCACTCCCGGGTGGTGGGTGCTCACTGGCATTGGTGCCGTGACCTCTTTTATTAGTTTCCGCAAGTGGAATTCAATTGGACCCGCACCGCGGGAGAGCGCACCGGTGGAACCGGTCAAGGCACTTCCGCGAGGAGCGATCGGCAAAGACGATGTCATGCGCTACATCAATGTCCGAACCCAAATCCTGCAGATGCATTCTGGAATTCGCGCAATTCACCCGGATGCCGCAATTGAATTGCGGGCCGCAGATTCAGCGGCCGCTCCAGCCCTGAATACCTTGGTGGAGCGACTCACAATTTTACATGAACTCCGGCTGCAACTGCCCAACACTGCAGCGGCACACACGGCGGAATCAGCAGCGACCGTGATCAGCGAAAGGCTGCGAATCGGTTGCGACAGCTATGACACCTTGCTCGCAGCGGCAGCAAAGTTGATGGCCGCACCCGGAATCGACATGAACTCGAATTTGCAGACGGCGGCCGACGCTCTCATTGCCTATTCATATGGCCTGGAGCGAGCCGCGGATCTTTGATGGTGATCATGAGCGCTTCCACCGCGAGGAGTGGCGGGGTGTTCGCTCCAACTGATTTACGCGTGTATTCAATTGTTTCAAGAATCCGGGTGGAGTCGGCCGCACTCCCCCGGGTCGCCAATTGCTCTAACTGCGGCCGCATCTCCTGATTAATGAGTTCCAAATCACTCCCCAACTGAATGAGCAACACATCGCGATACAGCCCCAGCAGATCAACAAGGGAGCGATCGACTTCATCGCGGATCATGCGCTTACGTCTGGTTTTCTGCGTTGCCAGCAACTGCTTTTTCGCCGCATCGACCATCTTCTTGGAAGATCCCGTGACACGGGTGCCTTCCTCAATGCCGAAGGAAGCTTTTAACTGTTCATCTTCGCGGGTATCGAGGGAATCAGATCTGGTATTTGCCGCCTCGGTGGCAGACGCAACCAGTGCACCCGCGGCGGCGACACAGGATGGGACATCGCGCAGGTTAAACACGGTGCGTAAATCGGACTGTCGGCGTAATCGTGATGCTTCCTCCAGAGCCAATCCTCGGGCACGCCCAATGTGACCCTGCGAGGCCCGGGCCGCAAAGGCAGCCATGGCTGGATCCACGGAATAGGAACTGATCAGCAGATCGCGAACATCGGAAGTGGTCGGTGTGCGCAAGGACAAGTGCCGCGTGCGCGAAATGATGGTGGGCAGAACATCTTCCACACTGGGTGCACACAACACCCAAACCGTGTGTGGTGTTGGTTCCTCAAGGCTTTTAAGTAATGAATCAAATGCTTGAACAGTGAGTCGATCTGCATCTTCCACAACTATCACTCGCCACGGACTGTCAATGGGTGCGAGGGATGAAAGTCGAACTAACTCCCGGGCTTCATCGACTCCATAAGACAAACCTGAAGGCGTAATGATGTGTACATCGGGGTGACCGCCCACCGGCGCCATGCGACACACCTGACACTGACCACATCCGTTCAGCGGGCACACCAGAGCCGCGGCAAATGCGGTGGCCGCCGTTGACCTGCCCGAGCCTGGTGGACCGGTAATTAACCAGGCGTGGGTCATGCCGGG
>CAITYI010000080.1 GCA_903896585.1 uncultured bacterium | reverse complement strand
TCGCCAGCCCACCGGAGAGGCTTGGCGCCGAACATCAGGAGTCCATTCAATCCGAACGCCACGAAACCGAGCCATTGTGCGGGAACTGTGGATTACCCGCGATGACATTGCCCGCCGCCGAGACATTGCACCGGGGCGAATTCTGCCCGATCGCGCAATTATTGCCGCAGCGCATTCCAATCCAACCTCGATCGCTGCCCTTTTTGCCATCAAAGACTTCAATGGGCGAGGTGCTAAAAAGTACGACCGCTCCTGGTGGGCCGCCATTGAGCGAGCGCATGCGCTTCCCGAATCCGAACTGCCCGGAGGTCCGCCCCGAAGTGATGCGCCACCACCACCCAAGGCGTGGATGGAAAAAAACCCTGCGGCCTTCGCCAGACTTGAACATGCCCGATTTCATCTCGCTGAATTATCGGAGAAATTGTTCATTCCGGTCGAAAATTTGATGCTTCCGGATTTAATCCGAAGGGTCTGCTGGGAACCCCCGATGCCACACGAATCTGACCTGGTTAACCGGCTACGGGACTCGGGGGCACGCGATTGGCAGATCGAGCTCGTGTCTCCGATTTTGTGGGCGGGTAGAGATGCCGCACCACGAGAGGAAGTCGAGCCACCTTCGGACGAAGTTGTTCGCTGATTCCCCTCGACTACTAAGTTACCTGCGGGTAACATAGGAACTTCCTGAGGAGGAATCAATGGCTGAACGTGAAAATGTAGTTTTTGTTGATGGCGCTCGGACCCCTTTTGCTCGAGCAAAAAGTCTCTACGCAGAGACGAGAGCCGATGATCTAGTGGTCAAAGTGATCAGAGAGCTGCTACGTCGAAACCCCAATTTGCCACCGGAAAAAATTGACGATGTCGCCATTGCGGCAGCGACTCAGACCGGGGATCAAGGGATGAATATTGGCCGCTCGGTCGCCTTGCTTTCTGGGCTCCCGACGTCAGTACCCGGGTATTCCATTGACCGGTGGTGTGCCGGTGCCATGACCGCCGTCACAACTTTGTCCAGTGCAATCATGGCCGGCGCTTATGACCTCGCGGTCGCTGGTGGTGTTGAACACATGACCCACCACCCGATGGGTGAAGGCGTGGATCCAAATCCGCGGTATCTCTCGGAGCGCCTTGTTGACCCAGAGGCAATGCTCATGGGCAAAACAGCCGAGAACCTGCACGACCGATTTCCGCATCTTTCCAAAGAACGCTGTGATCACTTCGCCCTGTCCTCGCAGGAGAAGACAGCAAAGGCCTACGCCAATGGCTTGATCCAACCTGACCTCGTTCCCGTGGCGGCTCGCTCAAGTGAAGCGGGTGTCATCTTGGTTACCGAAGATGAGTCACCTCGGCCAGGAACCTCATTAGAGGGTTTAGCCACCCTCAAGACGCCCTTCAGGCCTCATGGACGAGTCACGGCGGGTAACGCATCTGGACTCTCTGACGGCGCCACCGCGGCAATTTTGGCTAATGAAAAAGTGGCGGATCAACTTGGGCTTACCAAGAAAATGCGCATGGTCAGTTTCGCATTTGCTGGAGTAGACCCTGAGGTCATGGGCGTAGGTCCGGTACCCAGTACCGAGAAGGCATTAATCAAAGCTGGAATGACAATAGAAGACATCTCACTATTCGAGATTAATGAAGCTTTCGCCATTCAGGTGCTTGCATTCCTTGATCATTTTGGAATCGCTGACGATGACCCGCGAGTTAATCCCATGGGTGGGGCAATTGCCGTTGGACATCCACTCGCTTCCAGCGGCATTCGATTAATGGCGAATCTGGCTCGCGACTTTGTTACCAACCCAGGTGCGAAATACGGCATCACCACCATGTGTATTGGTTTAGGCATGGGCGGCACAATTATTTGGGAAAATCTTCAAGGGAGTAGCAACTAATGTCGAATGTGAGTCACGAAGCACTTGCCAACCCCAATGAAATCGTCACCCAAGCGAGGGTGAGGTATTTGGATATGCCTCTGGGAGCCGGCACCATGGCTCTGATCACGCTGGACAACGGCAAAGATCACACTCGGCCCTCAACATTCGGTCCGCAGGGCTTGGCATCGATTAACGCGGCGCTTGACGAAATCGAGGGCACGCCTGGTGTTGCCGCCATTGCGGTCACCGGAAAGCCTTTTATCTTCGCGGTGGGTGCCGATCTTTCCGCACTTGGAATGGTCAACGACCCCACTATCATTGCCGCCTTTGGAAAGCTCGGCCACGATGTCATGCGCCGGTTCGGCGAGATGAAGATTCCAACATTCGCGTTTGTTAACGGTGCTGCCATGGGTGGCGGACTTGAACTAGCACTTCACTGCAATTACCGAACCGTTTCAGCCGATGCAGCCGCGCTTTCCTTACCTGAAGTATTCCTGGGAATCATTCCCGGCTGGGGCGGCGCATGGCTGCTGCCTAATTTGATCGGTCCTCACAATGCACTGGAAGTGATCATCTCCAATTCCATGAGCCAAAATCGGCAGATGAAGCCACAGGATGCGTTACGCCTTGGAGTAATGGATGTCGTTTTCGCCCCTGCTGACTTTCTCGAGCAGTCAATTCTCTGGGCTGCTCAAGTTGTGCGAGGCGACATAACCGTGCCGCGACCCGACATAGACCGAACCACCTGGGATGCGATCGTGCAAGGATACCGAGCGCAGGTGGATGCCCGAGTTCACAATGCAACGCGCGCTCCGTACGTGGCCCTCGACCTTGTTGCAGCCGCCAAAACTAATTCGCGATCCGAAGGATTCGACGCCGAAGACGCAGCTCTCACGGAACTTGTCATGAGTGATCCAGTAAGAGCATCACTTTATTCATTCGATCTAGTTCAGCGGCGCGCAAAGAAACCAACAGGGGTCCCGGATAAATCTCTGGCTCGCCCTGTGAACAAAGTGGGAATCGTCGGGGCTGGATTGATGGCAAGTCAACTTGCTCTTTTGTTCGCTCGTCAACTCATGGTTCCCGTCGTCATGACTGACCTGGATCAAGTTCGCGTGGATAAAGGCGTCGCATATGTCCACGGTGAAATCGACAAACTTGCTGCCAAGGGTCGCGTGTCATCTGATAAAGCGAATCGCTTAAAGGCCCTCGTCACTGGTTCGACTTCGAAAGATGGATTCGCTGACGCCGATTTCGTGATTGAGGCTGTTTTTGAACAGATGGATGTCAAGAAGAAAGTCTTTGCGGAGGTTGAGGCAGTTGTCAGCCCAGAATGCATCATGGCCACCAATACGTCGTCGCTGTCAGTTTCAGAGATGGCCAAGGACCTTAAGCATCCGGAACGGGTAGTGGGCTTCCATTTCTTCAATCCCGTTGCCGTTATGCCACTGCTTGAAATTGCGCGTGCCGATAAAACTGACGATCCCTCGCTCGCGACAGCATTTGCCGTTGGCAAAGGACTCAAAAAATCATGTGTTCTGGTCGCAGACGCCCCCGCGTTTGTGGTGAATCGCCTGCTCAACAGATTCCTGGGCGAGATCATCGCGTGCGTGGACGAAGGTGCCAGTTTCGCTGATGCGGATGCAGCCGTTCATGCATTGGGCCTCCCGATGGATCCATTTGTTTTGGTACAAATGGTGGGACCTGCGGTTGCCCAACATGTCGCGGAGACGTTGAACGGTCATTACCCCGATCGCTTTCACGTTTCAGCCAAGATGGGCGAGCTCGTGAAACAGGGTATTCCCGCGGTGTGGCTGTGGGATGACAAAGGCAATAAGACCCTTGATCCACGCGTTGCGGCAATCTTCGGTAATGCACCGAGCACCATGACCCCTGATCAAATTTTGCATCGCGCTCTGGTCGCCGTTGAGGAGGAGGCTCGCCTGATGCTCGCTGAAGGCGTGGTTTCGGAGCCTCAGGATCTGGATCTGTGCATGATTCTCGGAGCCGGATGGCCATTCTGGTTGGGTGGAATTACCCCGTACCTAGATCGCGAGGGCATCTCTAAATCGCCATTCCTACCCCGAGGTATTGCCAGCGTGCCAGCCTAATTCGGATCACTTCAAGTAATCGCTTGGCGCCTGTTCTCCACTGAGGGAATGGGCGCCATTGCGTTGAGCCATCCATTCGGTAATGAAACGGGTAATGTCCTGGGAATTAAGCCCGACCGCGTTGAGAATCGAAGCTCGCTTGGCATGGTCAAGGAATGCTAATGGCGTGCCAAAATTCCTTACCGGGACATCATTGTTTCGATCCCGAAGTCCTTGACTAATGGCAGCACCAACCCCACCGACTCTGATGCCATCTTCCAGCACGATCACCAAGATGGAGTCCTGGGCTCGGTCAAGCAGGGCTGTCGGAATTGGTTTTACCCACCGGGGATCGAGTACCTGCACCCCGATGCCCTGGGCGCGAACACCTTCGGCGATATCGAGTCCGAGTCGTGCAAAGGCGCCTACTGCCACAATGCAGACTTCGGCATTGCCATGTAGTGCCAAAATGTCTACCCCCCGGTCTTCAGCGATCGCATGCACCGGATCAGGGAGAGCCCCTTTACTGAAACGAATGACCGAAGGAGCATCTGGAATATCGACTGACTCGCGCAATGCCCGCCGAAGAGTAGAAGCGTCGCGCGGTGCCGCGATGACCAATTCGGGGACCACCTGGAGCATGGACATGTCCCACACGCCATTGTGACTCGCGCCGTCATCTCCTGTGACACCCGCACGATCGAGGACAAAGGTGACTCCTGCCCGGTGAAGTGCGCAATCCATGAGAACTTGATCAAATGCCCGGTTGAGGAACGTTGCATAGAGCGCCACCACCGGGTGCATTCCTCCAAAGGCCAGACCTGCGGCACTTGTTGCAGCATGTTGTTCGGCAATACCAACATCAAAAATGCGATCTGGGAAACGCTCTGCGAATGCATCAAGTCCGGTGGGGCCAAGCATCGCAGCCGTTATTGCCACAACATCAGAGCGATCATGTCCGATCGCAACTAATTCATCGGAGAAGGCTCTGGTCCACGTTGGACCACTCGAACTGAGAGGCTTGCCAGTATCCGGATCAATGACTCCCACTCCATGAAACCGATCTGCTTCGTCCATTTCGGCGGGAGCGTACCCATGACCCTTATGGGTTATCGCATGCACAATCACCGGCCCATTGAAATCACGAGCCAAGCTGAGAGCAAACTCAAGATCTGCTTCATTGTGTCCGTCAATTGGCCCAATGTATTTCAGACCAAGATCTTCGAACATTCCTTGAGGGGCAACGACATCCTTCACTCCCTTTTTCATGCCGTGAAGGGCGTCATAGATTGGTGGCCCGATTACCGGTGTTCGATTCAATACTCGCTTGCCCCAACCAATGACTTTTTCGTAACTCGGGGCTGTCCGCAAAGAGGCCAGATGATGGGCAAGTCCGCCAATTGTTGGTGAATAAGAACGGGCATTGTCGTTTACCACAATTACGAGCGGCCTCGAAGATGCCGCAATGTTGTTCAAGGCCTCCCATGCCATTCCTCCGGTGAGGGCACCATCGCCAATCACTGCCACAACATGCTGTTCACCCAAAATGCCACGCTG
>CAITYI010000079.1 GCA_903896585.1 uncultured bacterium | reverse complement strand
TTGTCCTCTGGATCTAATGCGGTAGGAGCGGGTGGAACCTCGACCCCGTATTCATTGAGTTTTTCAATCCAATGAGCGGCGTGTTTATCTTCGATATCGGCCAGTTCAATGAGTGCCTCACGTCGATCCCCGTCTACCGTCTCTGCCAATGATCGATATAGGAGTGACGCGTTTCGTTCAGCTTTCAGGTATGCCAAGAAGCGTTTGGGATCCTTATTCACGTCAGCCTGACCCTTCCGTGTTCCCTGCTTCAGCAGCCGAGGGATCATTGAGTTGATATCTATCAATTGCTTGATTAACGACGTTGGCATCTACGAGGCCCAGTTCCGCCAAACTTGAAAGGGTTTGAACGGTGATTGATTCCGCATCGACCAAGAAGTGTCGGCGCAGGGCTCCGCGAGTATCAGATAATCCAAAGCCATCGGTACCGAGTGAGGCAAAGGGCGCGGTGACCCACGGCCGAACCTGGTCTTGAACTGCTCGCATGAAGTCGGATACCGCAATTACCGGGCCGTCGCGACCTTGTAGTTTGCTCGTTATAAATGCCGCTTGGCGCTCCTGCTCTGGGTGGAGCAAATTAAATCGGTCCACTTCCAATCCATCGCGTCGAAGTTCATTCCACGATGTCACCGACCAGATATCAGCAATGACCCCCCAGTCATCCCTGAGCAGTTCCTGCGCCTTTAACGCCCACGGAACCGCTACGCCGCTGGCCAAAATTTGCGCTCTGTGGCCAGGACCGTGACCTTCACGCAGGAGGTAAAGACCGCGAAGGAGTCCCTCAACATCGAGATTTTCCGGTTCAGCCGGCTGGACATACGGTTCGTTGTACAGGGTGAGGTAGTAATAGATGTTTTCGGAATCCTCGCCATACATTCGGCGGAGGCCATCTTTAACGATGTATCCGAGTTCGTAGCCGTATGCGGGATCATAAGAAACGACGGCGGGGTTAGTGCTTGCCAAGAGGATGGAATGTCCATCTTCATGCTGTAGGCCTTCACCATTTAAGGTGGTGCGCCCCGCGGTTGCACCGAGTACGAATCCGCGAACCATCTGGTCTCCGGCTGCCCAGAAAGCATCACCGGTGCGTTGGAATCCAAACATGGAATAGAAGATGTACACCGGAATCATCGGCTCGTTGTGAGTTGAGTATGCAGACCCTGCGGCTGTGAATGAGGCCACCGAACCTGCTTCATTGATACCTTCATGAAGAATTTGTCCGGTAATCGATTCTTTGTAGCTCAACATGAGCTCGCGGTCAACGGATGCGTACTGCTGGCCGTGTGGAGAGTAGATCTTGGCCGTGGGAAACAGGGAATCCATGCCGAAAGTTCGAGCTTCATCAGGGATGATTGGAACAAAACGCTTTCCAATATTTTCATCTTTGAGTAAGTCTTTAAATAGTCGGACAAATGCCATGGTTGTTGCAATTGCCTGGTTACCCGAACCACGGTTAACCGCGTCATAGACCTTGTCACCAGGGAGTACCAACGGGCGTGATTTTTCACGCCGGGTGGGGATGGAGCCCCCCAACTTGCGGCGCCTTTCCATCATGTACGCCAAGTTTTCATCCTGCAGTCCGGGGTTGTAGTACGGAGGTAGATAAGGATCGAGTTGTGAATCTGCGATCGGAATGCCCAAGCGATCACGAAACTCCTTTAGGTCATCGAGTGACAGTTTTTTCATTTGATGTGTTGAATTTCGGGCTTCGAAACTCGAACCGAGTTTCCAACCTTTGATTGTTTTAGCCAAGATAAGCGTGGGCTGGCCTTTTGTCTCGGTTGCAGCCTTATAAGCCGCATACATTTTGCGGTAGTCGTGACCACCCCGTGAAAGATTCCAAATGTCATCGTCGCTCCACGTGGCAACCAGTTTTGCCGTGCGCGGGTCGCGACCGAAGAAGTGTTCCCGGACAAATGCGCCGCCTTCGGCTTTATAGGTTTGGAAGTCGCCGTCGTGCGTGTTATTCATCAAATTAACGAGTGCGCCATCGCGATCAGCGGCAAGAAGTTCGTCCCACTGGCGTCCCCAGATCACTTTGATCACGTTCCAGCCCGCGCCACGGAAAAGGGATTCAAGTTCTTGGATGATCTTGCCGTTTCCGCGCACGGGACCGTCGAGTCGCTGCAGGTTTGCGTTCACAACAAAAATCAGGTTGTCGAGTTCCTCACGGGCGGCCAAACCAATCGCGCCCACGGCTTCGACTTCATCCATTTCGCCATCGCCAAGAAATGCCCACACTTTTTGTTCGGAAGTATCGGCGAACCCACGATTGTGCAGGTACTTATTGAATCGAGCCTGGTAAATCGCATTCAGCGGACCGAGTCCCATGGACACAGTGGGGAATTGCCAGAACCACGGCATGAGACGGGGGTGTGGATAGGAGGGAAGTCCGCCAGCCGGGTGGGAAAGTTCTTGTCGGAATCCATCCATTTGTGCTTCGGTCAGGCGACCCTCAACAAATGCACGGGCATACATGCCAGGGGAGGCGTGCCCTTGAAAGAAAATTTGATCGGCACCAGCCGGGTGATCTGGGCCTTTGAAAAAGTGATTAAACCCGACTTCGTACAGGGTTGCTGAACTCGCATAAGTCGATATGTGACCACCAACGGATATCCCCGGTCGCTGTGCCCGGTGAACCATGATCGCCGCATTCCATCGAATCATGGCGCGGATCCGCCGTTCTACAAATTCATCGCCAGGGAACCAGGGCTCGCGGTCTGGAGAAATCGTATTGATGTAGTCGGTGCTGCGGAGGCTGGGAACACCCACATTTTGCTCGGCTGCACGTCGCAGCAGGGACAGCATGAGGTATCGGGCGCGATAGGTGCCTCCGTGCTCCACCATCTTGTCAAATGACTCGAGCCATTCACGGGTTTCCGAAGGATCAACATCCACGTACTGGGTGGGTAATCCACCTGCAATTAATGAACCTTGTGGGTCAGTCACTGTTTTACCTTTCGCCAGTCATTTCCCGGGGTCTCCGGTCATGAACATCAGCTGGAAACGATGAATTGCCGAGGGTCGGTTCCACTGCCCCGTATTCTCTCGCACCGCAGAGCACGGGCCGCATGACCCTCATTTTAGGCAAGATTGACACTCATGTGAATCGGTCCGATACCCGGTTTTGGAAGCCGAATCCGGTCAAATCAGGATTGAAATTATTTTCGTTATCTCAAATCGCTTGCCAAGTGAGTCATATTTCGGTGGACTAGGGCCTGTGAAACGTGTGAGTATGAACCGAATGCTTGTGAACCGAATGCTTGTGAACCAAATTTACGTGAACCAAATTAACGTGAACCGAACGAAGGAGTGCGGTGAGCTCCCCAGCTTCATCCGGTAACACCCAGGAGTTGGCATCCCGACTTGGTCTTGAATCGGGACTCGTGGTGCAGGAGATCGGACATGATTCCGATTCAGATCAGGATCTTCGGGCGGGAATTGTCGAATTAACGGGCTCGGACATGGTGGATCTGGACTACGAGGATGTAGTAGACGTGGCCATTTTGTGGTTTCGAGAAGACGACGGCGACCTCACCGATGCTTTGGTTGATTCCATTACCCCACTTGCAGATCAGGGCGTGGTGTGGCTACTAACCCCCAAGCCCGGCCGAGATGGTCATATTGAACCCGAAGACATTACCGAGGCAGCCCAAACTGCTGGCCTGCGCCAAACGAGCACCATCAGTGCCGGATCCCAATGGCAAGGAACACGGTTGGTGGCCCCGCGAGCCAAACGCTAGTGTTCCCCCATGTCAATTTCTGTGGGAGACCTCGCACCTGATTTCACTCTGTCCAATCAATACGGTGAATCGGTCACGTTATCCGATTACCGTGGCAAGAAAAACGTAGTCGTCATGTTCTACCCATTTGCTTTCACGGGTATCTGCACCGGCGAGCTGTGCACAATTAGGGATCGGCGCCCTGATTTTATTAACGACACCACTGAGGTACTCAGCATCTCTTGTGATTCGGCACCATCGCTCAAAGTCTTTTCCGAACAGGAAAACTTGACCCACAATCTTCTCAGCGACTTTTATCCACATGGAGCAGTCGCTCAGCAGTATGGTGCCTTTTTGGAGGATAAAGGTTTTGCTACCCGTGCAGCATTTGTCATCGACAAAGACGGAGTCGTGCGTTGGTCGGTAATTAATGGGCCGGGCGAAGCTCGAAATGCTGATGACTACTTGGCTGCACTCGCTGAAATCAACTAACGTGACCGTGGCGGACGGTCGCGGCTTCAATCCTTGGATTTAATTTCCGGTTGAATACCGGTGATTGCTCGAGTGTCTTCTGTCTCTCTGGTTGATGCTCGGTTTATTTGATTCACATGGGACACGATCCCGCCAATCAACGCAATTTGGGCGGTCATGTCTGCACCACGAACAGCCTGATGGGCTGCTGTCGCCCCGATACTTTCGGTGGGATCATCGGTAGCCATGTTGTCGGCAGCCAGCTCAATGAGGTCAGCTAGAGGGGAGAGCGCCGCCTGAGGAATCTGGGGTGAAGAGTCCCCACGCGTGGCAGATCTCAAGTCATTGGCAATGCTCAAGACGCGGGCGCTCATTACTTGATTGGCACGCAGTAATTCTTTGAGTTGAACTAAATCCGTGCTGTGAATTCGAGGACTCCACCTCGAATGTTTAGATAAATCTTCATATTGGGCTGCTAGCCCGAGCACTTGATTTCGAAGTTCAACGGCTTGGTCATGCCAAAGACGTGCATCGGTGCGAGTTGGGTTATCGCGAAGATCACGAGCTATTTGCGATAACACCTCTGCAAGTTGAACCTGAACATGTGCAAGTCCAGTGGCTAATTTTTGGGTGTCGCGAGTGGGGGAAGCAAGAAATGATGCGACCAGTGCAAACAACGCACCAATGACAACACCATTGAATCTTTCGAAGGCGAGTTCAGTTGTTAAGTGTGATCCCACGACCAAGATGACCGTGACTGATAATGACGCGGCGACAGCAGGTGATTCGTCAGGGTTTGCATATTGCATGACCCGCGCCATGCCGAAGCTGAGTGCAACTAACAACAGGATGACAATGGCACCCGAGCCGATTACCGACACAATTCCTAGGGCAACCGCCGCCCCCACAAGCGCACCGAGCAATTGAATGAATGTTTCCTTGGCTGCGTGATGAAAGGTGACCCGGGTCGCCACGACGGCGGTGATGGCAGCCGGCACGGGTGAAGCAAGGGGGAGCGCTTCAGAGGCCAGATAGGCACCGAAAGCCGCGAGCGACGTCAAAGCAGCAAGCCGGGCATACGTGGTGGGCTTGAATCTTTTCAGCCTTGCCACTCTTTCGCTGGTTTGCACGTGCCGAGTATCGCAGTTAAGGAAGTACCAGTAGTTGATCGGCTACGGACTCTGCCTCGATCCGGTCGTGGGTCACATGAATGGCCGGGATATTTCGTTGCCGAAGAAGATCGCGAACTTCTTGGGAAAGACGTAATCGCGTTTCATTGTCCAATGCGCTGTAGGGCTCATCGAAGAGGAGTGCTTGAGGGTTGGGGGCGAGTGCGCGGGCCAGAGCAACGCGTCCAGCCTGTCCACCTGAAATTTCCCATGTTCTCTGATGCTTGATGGAACTTAGCCCCACCCAATCAAGAAGTTCGTCCGCCTTGGCTCGAGCGATCTCTTTGTCAACGTGCGCAGCTCTGAGGCCATAAGCAATGTTGTCAACGAGGGACAGATGCGAGAACAGGAGTGGTTCTTGAAAGACCAATCCGATTCCTCGTTGATGGATGGGCACGTTGGAGATATCTCGGCCGTTAAGAATGATTGAACCGGATAATGCTGGAGTCATTCCGACGATGGTGGCAAGCAAAGTGGATTTTCCGCACCCGCTCGGTCCCAATACCGCAAGCGTTTTCCCGGCATGAATGTCAATCGAAAGTGGCTCAAGGAGTGGGTGCAAGTAACCGATAACCAATTTTTTCAAGGTAAGGCCAGGTGTGGACATTGTCATAGCGGACATTGTCACACCGGACATTGTCATAGACGTACCTTGCTATTCATTCGATCAACAATCAGCATGAGGGTGAGCGTGGCGATAATCAAAGTGACGCTGAGTACTGCAGCCGTTGCGTAAGCTTGTTCACCCGGTCGAGTTAATAACTTCGAAATTTGGATAGGAACCGTGGGGGAATCAGGTCGAGCAAGGAAAGTTGCAGCCCCGAACTCACCCAGTGACACAGCCCCCGCCAAGCCGCCCGCGGCCAACATCACCATTCGAATCACATTTCCATAGGCAGTCCACCATGCTCGATTTGGGGAGGCGCCAAGACTGCTTGCGACAAACATTCGTCGCGGGTCTGCGGCTCTGAGTACCGGTGCGGCCAGGGCAACCACAAGTGGCACTGCCACCAGTGCGTGGGCAATGGGAATGAGCACACCAGAGGCGCGAAGGTCAATGGGAGCCCGACCAAATGCCAAGAGCGTGCCTAGTCCGACTGTGGCCGCTGACAGTCCAAGTGGAATCAGACTCAGGAAAGCAATGAATGGATTGCGACCCATGACTGCAATTGCTATTGCTCCTCCAACAAAAGCTGCAGTGAGCGCAGTGAATATCGCGAGCACAACAGACAAACCCAATGCGTGCAGTGGAGAACCTAGTCGAGAAAAAGCAT
Source organism: uncultured bacterium (assembly GCA_903896585.1). Classification (GTDB taxonomy): domain Bacteria; phylum Actinomycetota; class Actinomycetes; order S36-B12; family S36-B12; genus UBA4592. The sequence goes on along the minus strand of CAITYI010000079.1, from coordinate 5,108 downwards.
CAGATGAATCTTGGAGTGAAATCCACCACCCAAGAGTGAATCCATCGCGGCCGGAAAGTGAAGCCCACACAATGCTCGCTATTGGAGCCACTACAAAGACACCGGCCAGTGACGCGATCGTAAAGACCCACAAGCCGGTCTTCTTTGACGTAATCCTGATTAAGTAGTGAGTTCGAGTTGAGTTGCCGGTTCTCAGAGTCAGAGCTGTGCCCCGTGAGCGTGCTGCAATAAACAATGCTGAACTGACCACAACCAGTTGAAGAATTGCGCTGGCGAGTGCGCCGGGAAAATCAAGTAGCACCGATGATTGACGGAGAATCACTTGCTCAAGTGTCCTGGTGGTTGATCCGTCGCCGAGAATGGTGACAATGCCGAGCGAGGTGAAACTAAAGACAAATACAACACACGCAGATGCCAAAATTGAGGGTGTGAGGTTCGGAATAGTGATAGTCCGAAAAACTCGCCAAGGGGTGGAACCCAATGTTCGTGCTACCACCATTTGATGGGGGTTAATGGCACTCCATTGCGCACCCACTATTCGAACAACGACAGCGATGTTGATATAGGCATGGGCAAGCACCACAAGGATTAATCCCGGTTCAAATAATCCACCAAGTAATGCTTGGAATCCCAATGCGACAACAACAGTGGGTAAAACAAAAGGCACTGTGACCAAGGCCCAGAGAAATGATCGGCCTTGAAATTGATAACGACTCAAAACTCCGGCAATAGGCAGGCCAATGGCAAGTGACAGTCCAACGCTAAGCACACTCTGTGCGCTCGCAATGAGTGCAACAGTCCAGGTGCTGCTGCTCGTAAGTGACACGAGAGTATCTGCGGTCCAGGCGGTTCGAGCCAGTACAAAAAGCGGATAAATCAAGAAAGTGGCGAAAAAAATGACAGGAACAATCCATGCGCGCCGCACCCAGGTGGGGGAGTGGCGAGCGAGTAAAAGTGTCTGGGTGCTCAGCGCCCCATCACCTGACCCCAGCGAGACAGAATGCCGTTGAGTTCATCATTGATCACGGACGGGTCTAATTCGGCGCTGGTTGTCACCACCGGAGTGAATTCCCTAAACACCGGAGGGAGTTCAACTTCATTACGCACCGGGTAAACGAACATGCTGAGAGGAATATCTGCCTGAACCGCGGGCGAGAGGAGCCAGTCGATAACTTTTTCGGCCCCCGTTGGATTGGCGGCACCTTCTAACACGCCAGCAAACTCAATTTGTCGGTAACAACTATCCACCAGTGTCTGGGTGGATGGTGAAATCACACTTGGATCTTCCGCGAATATGACCTCAGCGGCCGGACTGGTGGCATAGGAAACAACGAGTGGTCGATCCCCACCGTTGAGAGTGAAATCCGTGTAGTACGCATCGGTCCATGAACCGGCAACTTTTACTCCGCCATCGCGCAGTTGCATCCAGAAATCCGGCCATGCATCACCAAAACGCACGACGCTAGCCAAGAGGAATGCCAAGCCGGGGGAAGACGTTCCAGGATCTTCCACAACCAGCTTATTGGCGAATGCGGGAAGTTCTTCCATGGTCGTTGGAGGCTTTTCGTTGTTTTCAGCAAACCACCGCGAATCCACATTGATGCACACGTCACCAAAATCAATCGGGGTGACGAGACCTTGTTCGGTGAGGGCTTGAAATTCGGGGGCTAAGTTGCCCAGTTCCGGGGATGTATACGGCGCAAATACGCCTTCGCTTGCCGCACGAGTTATGAGCGTGTTGTCTACTCCAAAAATCAAATCTGCTGTGGGTGCTCCCGCAGCAAGCACTGCCGACGCGGTCATGCTCCCGGCATCGCCGGTCGCAAGGATTTCGAGTTGGATTCCTTGGTCGGCCAGTTCGGCGATTATTTCATCGCTCAGGGCAAATGACTCGTGAGTCAACATGCGCACAATCTGGGGCTCACTTGTGTTAGTCGTAGCGGAACATCCCGCAATGAGGGCGATACTGATAACGAGACCGGCCATGCCAGTCGCACAATTGATTACTTTCACAGTCAAACCCATGTGCTTCGCTCCCTCGCGCTGGCATTACCCAGATCAGGTTGTTGGGTCGGCAGTGGCCACTGCCCTCTCAGCCCGCTGATCCCGCGAGCTCCCCAGGATTTCCCACTCTAACACTTGGGAAAGGGGAAGCAAATATCCGGGAATCGGCATAGCCTTTGCACGTGAAGCAGGCACAGAGTGATACCCCACGGATGCACACCCCACAATTCGATGTGGTGATCATCGGTTCCGGTTTTGGGGGATCGGTATCTGCTCTGCGACTGCGAGAAAAGGGCTACTCGGTCGCGGTTGTGGAAGCTGGCCGCAGGTTTAATGAAGCCACGTATGCGAAAAACTCATGGGACTTAAAGAATTTCCTGTGGGCACCGGCACTGGGCTTCTTTGGTATCCAACGAATTCATGTTCTGAAAGATGTTGCCATCCTTGCGGGGGCAGGGGTAGGTGGTGGAAGCCTGGTCTATGCAAACACACTGTATGTCCCGGGCGATCGATTCTTTTCAGACCAGCAGTGGAGTGGCATCACCGATTGGAAAAAAGAGTTAGCACCCTTTTATGATCAAGCCAGTCGAATGCTGGGCGTAGAGCTCAACCCCACCATGACCCCGTCGGACAAAGTCATGCAGGAAGTTGCATCCTCCATGGGCGTGGGACACACATTCACCCTGACACCGGTAGGCGTTTTTTTCGGTGAGGGTAGAGGAAAAAATTCGCCTGACCCGTACTTTGGAGGAGTTGGGCCGGAGCGCACCGGCTGTATCGAGTGCGGTGAATGCATGACCGGTTGTCGGTTTAATGCCAAAAATACCCTTCCCAAGAACTACCTCGGTCTTGCGGAAGCGGCCGGTGCTGAAGTTTTTCCCATGACGACGGTCACTCATGTCACACCGATTCCGGGCGGCGGATATGCCATTAGTGCGCGGAAAACAGGGACACATGAAATTGTGGAATTCACCTCGGACCAAGTGATTTTTGCTGCGGGTGCCTACAACACCCAAAAACTTTTGCACGCCATGAAAGATCAAGGAGTTCTGCCACACCTTTCGAACTCACTGGGGAAATTGTCTCGAACGAATTCTGAGTCAATCCTTGGTGCGATTGCACACACAACATCGACTGACTTCTCCGAAGGCGTGGCAATCACTTCGAGTTTTTTCCCCGATGCTGACACCCATGTGGAACCTGTTCGTTATGGCAAAGGCTCGAATTCAATGGGACTGTTGCAATCCCTGTTAACCCGCCCAGAACCGGGCAAGGCGCGTTGGCGAGTATTGATTCGGGAAATGGCGAAGAACCCTGCCGACGTTGTTGCCATGCTGAATGTTCGTCGCTGGAGTGAGCGATCAGTTATCTCACTTGTCATGCAAACGGTAGACAATTCCCTGACATTGACGGGAAAGCGGAATGTCTTCGGTCGGTGGAAACTTGCCACGGTGGGTTCTGAATCAACGCCCGCGCCCACCTACATACCGGTTGCCGCTGAAGTTGTGGAAAGAGTCGCGGAATTAATTGATGGCCGCGCTGGTGGCTCTATTTTCGAAAATTTCGATGCCGCAGTCACAGCCCATTTCATGGGCGGTTGTGTAATTGGAGCGGATTCCGACCATGGCGTCATTGATCCGTATCACCGGGTGTTCAACTACCCCGACCTTCATATTGTTGACGGCTCCGCTATCACTGCGAATCTTGGAGTGAATCCATCCTTGACAATTACCGCTCAGGCAGAGCGAGCTATAGCCATGTGGCCGAATAAGGGGGACAGTGATCCGCGCCCTGTTCAAGAAGTTGGCTATCAACCTATTTCACCGGTCATGCCAAAGTCTCCATATGTCCCGGAGCATGCATCCGCGGCTTATCGGATCACCCCAAAGACTTAGATCACCCCAAAGACTTAGATCACCCCAAAGACTTAAAGGAAGATTCAATCCAAAGCAAAACCCGCAATCAATGATTGCGGGCTGCTGGAGTGAAACCATTTCGGTTTCTCATTGGCGAGTCACTCGGATGCCTCGATCAATGAATTACTTGATCACTGAATTACTTGATCAATGAAGTCTGGGTAGGTGGGTCTTTGACCGCCTAGATGCGGTTAAGCACCCTGATGGCGGCGGAAAATGGCATCGATTTCATCGCGGTGCGATGGACTCATGGCCATTGAGCGCTGATAGTCCCATTCCTGTTGGAAATTTCTGGAGCGATTGCCCCCGAAAATATTGCTCAGAACTCGTCCGAAGCTCTGCATTTACATCACATCCACTTCTATTACTCACTAGCCGGGGTCTCCGGTATGAGACGAGTTTACGACATAGGCGTTATACAAATGTTATCGGGGGTAGGAATTCGCGGTGAATAGTAGGTAAACTCTCGGATTTCGTCAGGAAACCACTATTTTTCTACTTAAACCAGAGGGAGCCGTTTTCCCCATCTCGGTAGCGGCGAGTACTCGGAAGCGATAGCTGCCGGATTTCGTGGGTAATGCACAGCTCAGACTCGGTGCCGTGGGGGAGAAATCCTTCAGCGTGCAGATTCGATTCCCCCGGGCATCAATGACCTGATACTGGCTCACAACCGCTGATGTCTTTCCAGAGAGCGAAGTGAATCGAATTTTCCTGCCGGAAACGCGGGGTGGAGCCATTTGATTGGGGGGTACGACTGTGGCCGATAGTGAGGCCGGCAACGCATTGCCCTCACCCTGCGCGTTGAGTGCGCGAACGGTGAAGCGGTACTCACCGGGCGCCAAGTCGGGCACCGCACAAGCCAATTGGGTAGTTGTACACCCAACTGTGCCATCGTCATTAATCACTTCAAAGTTCGTGACAGTCGCAGGGGAGACCTGTGGTGGTTGCCAGGAAACGACCACAGAGTTGTTGACCGCTGTCACACTCGTAATAGCGGGTGCTGAGGGAATCGTCGGGTATCCAGCAGTGGTGAGTGCCTGATTAACCAAATCAAGGTAATCAATCGCCGTAAAACCCACCATGAGATAAGCCCCGGTGAAACTGGAAACACAACCCCCGGCCGAGCCGGAATTCACACCAAGAAGAATGCGTTCTCCCGAAGTGTTGGTGGCAAAAGTTGGCCCCCCG
>CAITYI010000078.1 GCA_903896585.1 uncultured bacterium | reverse complement strand
GGTGGTGCAGGTCCGGGTCGGATAGGTTCGCGTGTTTGTGGGGTGGGTAGCGCTGATCCGGTAAGACACGGGTAACCCGCCAGCGGCAGCCAAATCCAGCCGAGTCACATCCACACCTAAACGGGCATTATCCGGGGTCACCGCAGCCACCACAGGTTCAGTTGGGCGCCCGGATGATTTAACAATTCGTGAGGAAGGGGAGAACGAACCCCAACCAATATAATTACGTGCCTGTATTTGGAACAAATATGGGCTGCCATCGGTTAACCCGGTGACTTCTGCGGAAAGAGCGGCTGAACCGGTGTCGGCGATTGCCTCAGACCAAGTGGCACCATTATCACCGGAGACCATTACTCGGTATCCGGTCATCGGAGCACCACCGGTGACTGTGGGTGCTACCCACGACACTTGTACGGTGCCACCGGTGCCACGGTCTGTTCCCACTACGGCGCTCACAGCACCTGGCGTTACGGCTTGCGGGGTGCGGTCAGTGGAGTCGGTGGTTGCTGTTGCTGTGGCGCTGGTTCCGCGAGTGTTGATAGCGACGGCGCTCACGTTGTAGGTTTGTCCGTTGACCAGTGTGGTGATGGTGCAGGAAGCGTCCCCGGTGTAGAGGGCACTTGATGCGGTGGTGCAGGTCCGGGTCGGATAGGTTCGCGTGTCTGTGGGGTGGGTAGCGCTGATCCGGTAAGACACGGGTAACCCGCCAGCGGCAGCCAAATCCAGCCGAGTCACGTTTACACCCAATCGGCCATTACCCGGGGTCACCGCAGCCACCACAGGTTCAGTTGGAATTACTGTTGGCCTAACTTCTTGCGAGTTTATCCATGGTCCAAAGCCACGAGCGGTGTTTGCACGGACCCTAATCTTGTAGGTATCCGTCGGATTGAGTGAATCATTAAGGGTAATGCGCCGACTTAAATTACCATCCACTTCGGCCAAATCCGACCAGTCGCCGTTTGAACGTGAAACCTGGACGTTGTAGTTAGTTACTGTTAAACCACTAGTCGAAGTTGGTGGAGACCAAGTTGCGCGTAATTGTGGTGTCCGTGCATCAGTTAAGGAAAATGCGTCTACCAACTGAAGTGAATTTACGCCACTCGGCAATGAAGTTAATGGTGTCAAAAAATCCATATTGGAATGGGAGATACTGTTCGGCGAGTAGTCAGTGCCGTAATATCGCGTTCCGGAAGCTCCTGTCCAATCTTCGGTTAGCCATGCGAGTGCCGATACTCCTTCACCTAAATTGGCTAGGCGGTTGCCAAATAGGCATCGCCAGTCCACAGAAGCCTGGTAGTAATCGCTATAGGCATCAATTCGATACCAGGCCGCGGAGCAAATTGATCCCCTATTACGAATCGAGCCACCTGGCCAATCAAAAATATCAGCTGGGTATCTAGTGTTGTAATTCATAAATCGTGGCGGAGCAGCCAGTGCAAAATCTGCAGACGTGTCTTGATCAATATCGATCAAGACACCGCCGTAACCAAACAGACTGAAGAATGATCCCAAGATGTAATTACTATATGGTTCAATTTTGAAGTTAAGCTGATTTGGATTACTGCGTGATAGCCAAGCTTGAGAGAAATAGATGTCATAGTCACTTGACCACGAACTTGTTCTACCGTCATAAAAATACTCGCAAACTGGGTACGAAGCGTCATTACAGTAAGCGAGGCTCTGGTCTTTCTCCGAATTGACGTTGTCCTTACGCTCAAGGCTTTTGGAATTGTCAGATTGAAAGTTTCTCTTCGAAAGATCTTTCAAAGCTTCATTGATTTGGAGCAACTTTGGCTCTACACGCGAGGGTGATCTATTCCCATCCACGAGATCACCGATGGGTTTCTTATTTTTGTTGTTTACCAGCGGGTCGATTGTCGACTCGTCAATTTGAACCAAAAGGTCAGGTTCTGCCCATTTCACCCGAGGGTCTGCAGATAATTCCTTTGCCATTTGTTTTGCAGTTGTTTCGTCTACGCTGTCGGCAAGAACCACAGTTTTCATGCCAGCCCCGATGTCGTTTCCGGGCAAAAGTGCGGTTTCCGACATAATTGACGAGCCCGTAGCGCGATTAGGTTTTTCAACTGGGCTTACCCCCGGTTCGTAAGCGACAATCAACTTCTGAACGTCGCCGCCGGGACCGTTCGTGGGTGTCGCACCTACTGGCTCGGGTTTAGGTCCGGCCCCAACCGAACTGAGAGCTTGAACCCAAAAACTGTATCCGACTCCATTCTGAAGATTCGTGACAGTAGCCCGTGAGACGGTCGAACCAACTTCCCGGTGCGAAGTGCCGTCCGTTGAAGTAGGTGACCACGTGATCAAGTAGCCAATGTTGGGGTTGCCTGATTCAGGTGGGTCCCAAGTGAGTGCGACCCAATTGTCACCAGGTTTTGCCCGAATTCCAGTTACCATATCGGGACAATCCTGAATTTGATCCGGGGTTGGTGTCGATTCAGTCTCGGGTGTTTCTGGCGAACTGGGATCTCGCTTTTCTAGTGGGCCAGAGTCTGGATCACTAGTCGAGAGTGAATCAATGGATCTCCGCCCTTGGATGGTTTGCTCGTCCTCGACTTGCTCGCTTGGAGTCGGGGCGGCTTCAGTTTCGCTCGGCAACGATGGCGATGCGGATGGCGATGCGGATGGCGATGGCGATGCGGATGGCGTTGGCGATGCGGATGGCGATTCGGATGGCGATGGCGATTCGGATGGCGATGGCGATTCGGATGGCGATGGGAACAGGGCTGTTTTTTTGCACTCGTCCACCATTATGGGTGCCAATGGTTTAGTAGAACCCAAGACTGTTGAGTTTGATAATTCCGGATTAATTGCCGCTTCTGATGGCACTACTAGCCATGATGCTCCGAGAGTTAGAACCAGGCCGAAGGCCAGTAGAGGACTATGGAACCAATCCCCAATTCTTTTGCCAGATTGATGGCTCCTTTCTTCACCTCGTCTCGAGCCTTCCGAATGCATTTCCCCCACCGAAACCCCCGTGCCTAATTGAATTTCACTCGCCTCTATGCTAGCAGATGAAGAGTTTTGGCACAGTGGTCTTTAAGTTCATAGAATTAAGTGATGGCTGCTTCTAACATCTGCGGAAATTTGATGATTTACGCCAACGCCTCATATAGATCCATGAATTTCGATTTGCCCAAGGGGTCTAGATCTCAAGCGTCCCGTGAATGACCATGGAAATCACCGTGTGGCCTGATTCCAACAGCAATAAACGACATTTCAAGCGACCCGAAGTCAGCATCAGAGCGTGGCCTGTGGCATGACTGGTGGTTCACCACCAGTGCGGATGCAAAAAGAGCGGCCGTCATTGCTGAACCCAGCGTCATGGATCTGCAGGAGCGAGAGGACCCTAGTTCCTCCCATTACGCGGCCTTGACTAACACCCCAATTGACCCCAACAACCTCACGGTGACCATCGATGTCACCTGGCTCGGCCCCCATGAAACCGGTGCGCAAGACATGACAAGCGCTGGAACAGCAGCATTAGCCGAATAACCAAGAATCAAGAGCATTCGACTTGTTGGCCTTAAGGAACTTACCGGCTATGCCAAACACCTCACCGATCACCCCAAGATCACCCTCGCAACAACACCTGAGGAACTAGCCGTTCAAACCGACATCATGTGGTACCCCAACCAAATTGATCAGCGGGTGGATATCTCCCAGGCTCGAAAACTTGGCAAGCGAGTAATCACCACCTATCTGGATTTAATCGCGTACGACATTCCTAAATACCACGCATCTCCCGAAGCTTGGGCTGCCTACCGTGCCTTGCAACGCGAAATCGCATTGAGTGTTGACGGAATCACCACGATCAGCAAAGACGTTGCCAAACGCCTCTATCAAGAAACCCCGGGACTTGGCCCCAAGAGAATCCAAGCAATCCCTCTCGGACTCGATCACATCACAGCAGACACCGAAATGATCAAACCTAAAGAACTGAAAACGGAGAAACCATTCCTCTTAGTCCTCGGAAATGACTTCCTTCACAAAAACCGAGACTTCGCCATCAAAGTTTGGCAAGAACTCCTCGACCAAGGCCACTCAATTGACCTTGTGCTCGCAGGGCTCCACGTCAAAGGAAGGAGTTCCAAGAAGTAGGAACAAGAACTGATCGACAAACACGTGAACTTGCGCGGCTCCGTTCACATACTTGGTCATGTTACCAGTGAAGAACGTACCTGGCTTCTGAAAAACACCGAGGCAGTTCTTTATCCATCAAGTGCTGAAGGTTTCGGATTCGTTCCGTATGAAGCATCTGCTCTCGGAACTCCAACAACTTTTCCGGGATTTGGTCCTCTCCAGGAAATCGCGCAATTGATTGATCTTCCATCAGCATGGAACAGTCAACCATTCGCAGCAGACCTTGCAAATCTAATCGCGAATGAGCTGCCTCATAAAACAAGACTAAAACAACTTGAACGAACAATTGGGGAACTCACCTGGAATCACTTTGGGAAACAACTATCCACCGTATTTGTCCAGATTGCTGGCATGCCTCGGGCAGCAACTGCAACAATTGACGCTAATTCAACAGCCGAAGCAGCAGCCTTAGCCCAAGTGTTGAGCAGCAAGTCTTGGAGGCTGACAGCGCTTGTGAGGAGGATTACAGACACACGAGATTAATAAGTAAGTCTAAAGCCCTAGCAATTCTGCTTGCCGGTTG
>CAITYI010000077.1 GCA_903896585.1 uncultured bacterium | reverse complement strand
CGATTCCGTGTACGCCTTGCACCAGTCTGGACTGAATCGCCCGCACTCGGTCACCGCACCATCTGGATTTGTGAGACCAACACTGAAAAAGAACCCGGTCCACAGATCCTTGTAGGCACCAAGCTGGTCGGTGCCACCCACACTCTGTCCGAATAGCGATGTTTCGAGGTCATTCCACGTGATGTCCGATGCCAGGGCATCTACCCGGTTGTCATAGCCAGCGACCATGAGCGACAGCGCACCACCATAGGAGCCACCGGTGAATCCCACACGGGGATCGCCGGAGCTGTCAAGAATCACTTCAGATCGAGTTGACAGGAAATCAATCAAAGCGCGAGCATCGGCCACTTCAAACTGTGGGGAGTTAACCGAGATCAGTCCGGTCGAGTTACCAAAGCCACGAGCCGAATAGGTGAGCACCACAAAGCCGGCCTCGGTGAGTTTCTCCGCTTGGGATTGCCCGCCGTCTTTATCCCCACCGAAACCGTGAGCAATCACCACGGCAGGTGCTGGGGTTTGTTCGGGCAAATAAAGATTGGCGTCCAGTGACACAGAGTTGAGATCGGTTGCTGAGAACGGAGCCCCGGGAATACGTAATTCCTCGGGCTCTGCCGCCTGAGCGGCGGGGGAAACAACCACCAGCGCACTCATGAGCAAAGCGACCGCGGCGCCTAATCGGGTGACGACCTGAGTCACAACTCGCCCCGCACTGCCCTGAGAACCCACCTGACCACCCTATGGGTATTGGGCTGTCCACGAAATTCGAGAGTCGGATTACTCAGGTGACTGGCCCGCATTGGTCGAGATCAGCCAAGACAGCCGCCGCGTGCGAAGATGGTCTCGTGACAAACAAACAATCGGGGGGACCAGACCTAGATCTGCGGGAATCCATTTTGAGTCCCGAGCAAAGGGCGCGCGCCCTGTCCGAATTGAGTACTCGCGAGTTCGACATCTTGGTAATTGGTGGTGGCGTGACGGGTGCGGGGGTTGCCCTCGACGCTGCCTCGCGGGGACTTTCGGTGGCACTGTTGGAAAAGCGAGACTGGGCTGCGGGTACATCGAGTCGCTCGGGAAAACTCTTCCACGGTGGTTTGCGTTATCTCGAGCAATTTAATTTTGGCTTGGTTCGCGAAGCATTACGTGAACGCGGACTTATGCTCGAAAGATTGTGTCCCCATTTGGTTCACCCCATTGAATTTATCTATCCGCTCAAGCACCGGCTGTGGGAACGGTGGTACATGGGCGCCGGACTGTTCCTGTACGACACCATGGGTGGTGCTGGCGCTGTGCCACGTCACAAGCACTTATCAAAGAAGAGAATCCTGCAGATGGCACCGGGATTGAGTTCCGAAGGCATGATCGGTGGCATTTCATTTTTCGATGCTCAAGTCGATGATTCCCGCCACACCATGGAGTTAGTGCGCACGGCTGCTGCTTTCGGTGCGGTCACTGCCCCAGGGATTCAAGTTATCGATCTCACCCACGACCCAGTGGGCAAAGTAGATGGCGCGATCGTCAGGGACCTTGAGTCAAAGGAAGAAATGCGAATTCGCGCACACCATGTTGTTAACGCGACGGGCGTGTGGACCGATGAAATCCAAAATTTCGCTGGTGGCCATGCAGACTTTACGGTGCAGGCCTCAAAGGGTGTGCATATTTTGGTGCCACGGGATCGCATCGATTCATCTATTTCAATATTTGTTCGCGCGGAAGACAGCGTGCTATTTATCCGGACTTGGGGTAATCATTGGCTGATTGGCACGACCGACACAGCATGGAATAACGAACTTGATCACCCGGCAGCCACATCCACCGATATCGATTATCTATTGCGCAATGTGAACCGAGTACTCAATGTTAAATTGACAACCGAAGATATAGACGGCGTTTATGCAGGATTGCGCCCGCTGATCCAAGGAAATAAAGGTGCAACGAGTGATCTCAGTCGAGAGCATGCAGTACAAACACCTGTGCCCGGTTTCACCACGATCGCTGGCGGCAAATACACAACTTACCGGGTAATGGCGGAAGACGCTGTCAATGAATCGATTAAGCAGTTGAATCTTTCGGGAATTGCTATTGGTACCCCACATTCCGACACGGCTCATATCCCACTCATTGGAGCTCGAGGTTTTGAAGCGGCCGCACAAGAGATTCGAATGCAAGCAAATGCGTTGGGGTTGAATGCTGTGACGGTTGACCGCCTATTGCATCGGTATGGATCAATGGTGACCGATCTGGTTGCGCTCATGCGTAGCCGTCCGGAATTGGCAAAACCAATCTCAGATGGTGCCGGGTATTTGCGAGTAGAGGCGCTGTATGCGGTAACTCACGAAGGTGCCCTGCATATTGACGATATTCTCACGCGCCGCACGCACCTCTCGATCGAGACGCCAGATCAAGGATTGAAGGCCGCTGTAGAAGTGGCTCAAATTATGGGAGCGGAATTGAATTGGAGTCCAGAACGCACCGAACTCGAACTTGCCCATTATCAAAAACGCGTGGCCGCCGAACTGGCCGCCCATAAAGTTCCAGACGACTCAGGTGCTCAGGCCGAACGCAATCGAGTTCGGGATATTCGGCTGACTAAGGTATAGGCGCTGGCTAAGGTTTAAGCGCTGGCTAAAGTTGAGATGTTTGACGCTACCCGGAAATCGCACGCACTATTGGAAACTAGAGCTATTGGAAACTAAAGGAGTCACCACCATGGACAAAGACGTTTCGAGTCAAGACGTTTCGACCCAAGATGATGTTGAAGTGGGCGACGACCTTTTAATAGATATTGTCCTCGACGAAAATGGCGATGTCATTGGCGCTATTTCAGATGAAGTAATCGTGGCGACTAGTTCCAAAGGTTCCGTAGTTGACGAAATCATCGATGTCCTTGATGCCGATGGCAATCTCGTGGTGGAAGATGAAAAAATCACCGTCTACGACGCCGATGCAAATATTGTCGCCCAAACTGAGGAAATCCGAATTCCACTTGAAGGTTAAGTCGCGCTTGGTAATTCCACCAAGGGTGCACAGCGCATCTATCAAAATATAGTTTGCGTGGGGGGTTTTATAAATATGAACAGAGTTGTGGTGCGCTGGGACCTGATCGTTGCAGTGTGTACGAGTACATTTCTTCTCACCACAATCTCAGTGCCAACCATGCCAAGCGTGTCCGCCGCGACCAAGGTTGATCCCATAAGGATTTTGAATTCACTGCCCGTGAGTGTTGAAGCGGGATCTGGGTACAACAGGGAATTGTTTCGTCATTGGTCAGACCTTGATGGTGACGGTTGTGATACTCGTGAAGAAGTATTAATAGATGAGCGTGTTTCAGGTGATGTACGCGGCTGCAAGGTAATCAATGGCACCTGGTACTCAATTTTTGATGGTGAACGAACAAATAATGCCAGTACATTTGATATCGATCATTTTGTGCCACTGAAAGAAGCCTGGGATTCCGGTGCATGGCGATGGGATTCTGATACTCGTCAAAGATTTGCAAATGACCTCGGTTACGCGGCCGCACTAGTTGCAGTTACCGCTTCATCTAATCGATCAAAGTCGGATCGAGATCCAGCGGATTGGTTACCACAACGCGAGCGCTGTGCATATGCACGTTCTTGGGTTGGCGTGAAGTTCCGTTGGCGCCTCAGCGTTGACAGCACGGAAAAGAGGGCCCTCACCGGAATTTTCCAAAATTGTAAAGGGAAGATGGCGGTTCCAAGTAGAGCCGCAATTGGAACGAGTTCGAGTGCTGAAGCAAATCCAAGTGCACCCGGTAAACCCACGCAACTTGATTCCACCACCGACCCGCGTTACTCAACGTGTGGTGAAGCGATTTCAGCCGGTTACGGCCCGTATCAAAAGGGCAAAGACCCCGAATACGAATGGTATATCGATAGGGACAGTGACGGATTCGTGTGTGAGTGACTCGAACGATTACATGGATGGTCGATTACATGGATGGTCGATTACATAAATGGTAACGGCAGATACTGCACCGGAGAGCCAGCTGAGGTATCGCTGTCGATTACCGCAAAGCCTGTGGAGTGACTGAGTCCTCGCAGCATGGCGGATCCATTGAATTCCGCAACAGCGAAAGTGCCAGAGTGCACGGCACCTGCAATGAGTCGG
>CAITYI010000076.1 GCA_903896585.1 uncultured bacterium | reverse complement strand
GCATGCCTTTTCTCGCTTGGGTATCAGAAGTCGCCTGATCCGAGTAATCCCATGACCACGCGGCAACACGTTTCAGATGATTCCGCTAGTTCTTTGCCGTGTGCCGGCTAAGAAGGCTCTTAGTTCGCCCCGAATTGGATTTAGGTAAATCCCTTGTATGGGTAGAAAGCGAGGTCTAGATTGATCTCAATTACGGCGGTCTCGTCTTTCACGTAATGGCGTTGGCGCCCCATTCAAGAAGGAGATGTGCCATGACCGATTATGTTGCCCCGGGTCAACCTGGTAGTAAAGCCACTTTTAAAGCTAGGTATGACCACTGGATCAATGGTGGATTCGTCAAACCACTGTCTGGCCAATATTTTGAAAACGTTACTCCGGTGACCGGACAGGTCTTCTGTGAAGTTGCTCGCGGCAATGCGGCCGACATCGACGCAGCCCTGGATGCAGCGCATGCGGCTGCACCGGCTTGGGGAAAAACATCAGCATCCGAGCGTGCTCAAATCCTCAACAACATTGCCGACCGCATGCAAGAAAATCTAGAGTCGATCGCTGTTGCCGAAACATGGGAGAACGGCAAGCCAATCCGCGAAACCATTAATGCGGACATTCCGCTGGCCATTGACCATTTCCGCTACTTCGCAGCTGCGATTAAAGTACAAGAGGGTTCACTTGGCGAAATAGACCATGACACCGTGGCCTACCACTTCCACGAGCCACTCGGAGTTGTTGGTCAGATCATTCCGTGGAACTTCCCCATTTTGATGGCGGTCTGGAAACTCGCTCCGGCTCTTGCGGCTGGAAACTGCGTGGTTCTCAAGCCCGCTGAGCAAACCCCGGTTTCGATTATGTTCCTCATGGAATTGATTGGCGATCTGCTGCCGCCAGGTGTGGTCAATGTGGTCAATGGATTCGGTACGGAAGCCGGCAAGCCACTTGCTTCATCGCCACGAATTGCCAAGATTGCGTTCACGGGTGAAACGACTACCGGTCGTCTGATCATGCAGTACGCATCGGACAACATCATCCCGGTCACCCTCGAATTGGGTGGGAAAAGCCCCAATATTTTCTTTGCAGATGTTGCTGACGCGAATGATGCCTTTTATGACAAGGCCCTCGAAGGCTTCGTCCTCTTTGCACTCAATCAAGGTGAGGTGTGCACTTGTCCTTCACGCGCCTTGATCGAGGAAAAAATTTATGACAAGTTCCTCACCGATGCAACGAAACGGACACAAGCAATTATTCAAGGCCACCCTCTCGACCTAGCCACCATGATTGGCGCCCAAGTGTCAACGGATCAGCTCGAGAAAATCCTCTCCTATATTGAAATCGGCAAGCAGGAAGGTGCAAAAGTACTGACCGGTGGCGAACGAGCCGACCTAGGTGGAGAACTCTCGGGGGGCTATTACGTCACCCCCACCATCTTTGAGGGCAATAACAAGATGCGAATTTTCCAAGAGGAAATCTTTGGCCCGGTCGTATCGGTGACCAAGTTCAAGGACTACGACGATGCAATTCAGATCGCGAATGACACCCTGTACGGATTGGGTGCAGGGGTGTGGAGTCGGGAAATGAACACCGCGTACCGGGCCGGTCGAGAGATACAAGCCGGGCGCGTGTGGACAAACTGCTATCACGCCTACCCCGCGGGTGCCGCTTTTGGTGGTTACAAAGCCTCGGGCATTGGCCGGGAGAATCACAAGATGATGCTCGATCACTACCAGCAGACCAAGAACCTGCTGGTGTCCTACTCACCAAATAAACTCGGGTTCTTCTAAAAAAGTGACCCAACAATCAACAGAACTCCCGGCACGGGTTGAGCTCACGAGTGACGCTGAGGACCTCCTCAGGTTGCTGTACGCCGCTAACGGTCCGCTGATGTTTCATCAGTCGGGCGGGTGTTGTGACGGTTCATCGCCAATGTGTTACCAGGCGGGTGAATTCCGGGTGGGTGGACAGGATGTATTGCTGGGTGAATTGATGGTGGCTGGCATCCAAGAACCTATTGGTTTTTGGATGTCAGCTTCCCAATTCGAATACTGGAAGCACACCCACTTGACCGTAGATGTTGTTGTCGGTCGAGGTGGTGGTTTTTCCCTAGAAGCGCCAGAGGGAAAAAGGTTTCTCATTCGATCTCGAATGTTCACCGACGAGGAGTGGGAAATCTTAGAAGGTTCTCCATTGCCCACCGGTTGAATAGTTTTTGGAACTTGTTGTTTAACTGAGGGAATGTGGGTACGGTCGACCCATGAGATTCCCGCGACCACGTAGTATTTTCGCCACCCGTACCGCTCTCGTCACGGTGGTGGCATCCATTGCAATGGTTGCGGCAACGCTACCTGCCGCCAATGCGAACGACGTCAACTTGGCCAGCGGGGGTAACCCTCCGGGCGGCTGGGTAGTGAATCCAGAGGCCTATCAGCAAGTCTTTGGCAATTTTGGCGAGGGCGCCCCGCAGGGAACGGTAATAGCCGACTCAGGTTTCCGTCCCTATCCCCATGGTTTCCCCGTACCGAACTGGGGATCAGCCGAGTCTTTTGCCGAGAACACCTTGGTGTTCGGAGGAGGGACTCGGGTTACCCTGGAGCAACTCCAAAAAAATAAAGCCACGGGCCCGGCACCGCTCAATGCCCTCGCCCTGCGCCGCACCCTTGGCGATGGCGTTTGTCGCGATGCGAAGTCCATTGACCCAAAAACCGGTGATTGTGATTTGATCTTGGGCGCCGAACTCTTAGCCCAGATGATCCAGACACAGGGACTGGGCGGCCATTGTTTCGGAATAGCCGCGGCCGCCGCAGCTCTCTACAACGGACAACTGCCGGCCAATCAGGTTGGAGCCTCGGGCTTAGGTATCAATGCCCTCAACCCGATGCTTGATCCGGCCACACAGACGATCACCCGACTATTCGGCACCCAGTACCTGGCCCCCGGCATGCTCGACGATTTGATAGCAGGCCAGTCGCCCACGCAACTCGTTCAGACCCTCATTCAGACCTTGCCCAGTGGCACTGTTCCATTCGTTCTCACGGTTTATGGGAGTGTCGGTGGACATGGCATCACGCCCTACGCGGTCCTAGATCGAGGTAACGGCCTATACGACATTGCCGTATACGACAACAACTTTCCCCT
>CAITYI010000075.1 GCA_903896585.1 uncultured bacterium | reverse complement strand
GAGAAGCCAATTGTCGCCACGGTGCGGTAACCGAAATCACGTGCGTGCGCCACTGCCGAATCAATGTCGAGGACTTCATCCATGCCCATGGTGCCCTCACCACCGCTCTCGCCATGGCCACGAAGATCAATGGCCAGAACACCGCCAAACTCGCGTAAAGCCGAAACGATCTTCTGTACATGTTCAAGATTTCGATTTCCCGTAAACCCGTGAGCTAAAACAATTCCAAGTGCTAGCGGATCCGGATCCTGTTTTGCTTTGGCGTAGGTGATGTGTGTTCCCGAGATTCGCACTTGATCCCTGGTAAATAGGGTGAACTCTGAACGCACCCCCCTATTTTGGTGGTTGCGGATCTACGGGCCACTGCAGGGGCGAATCAGTTAGAAACTTGAGCGGATCTCCCATAATTCCGGGAAACTACGCGGATTAGAAAGGGTGGAATTGAGGTAGCCTGCGCCAGATGATCCGCCCGTGCCAGATTTAGTCCCAATGGTGCGCTCCACCATCATCACATGGCGGTAGCGCCACTCCTTAAGACTTACTTCAACGTCAACCAATTGTTCACAGATACTCATGGCAGCATGATGTGTCCGATGTAACTCCAGTAGAGCTCCTCGAACTTCCTCACGCGATTCATAAGGTTGGGAAAAGTCACGTTCCAAAACATCTACCGGAATTGTGAAGCCGCACCAATTTACATATTGCAAGACACAGTCCCACAAGGACTCCTCCTGCATGCGCTGTTCCACCCGAACCCTATTTTTTGGTAACAGGTGTTGGGCGGAGTGAAGATCTCTTCGGCCAAATACGGCTTCCACTTCGCGAAACTGTGCCGACTGGAATCCACTCGCAGATTCAAGGCGATCTCTGAATGCACCGAATTGCAGCGGAGTCATGGTGATTAAGACATCAATTTGGCGAATACATACGGCAAGAATTTGCTTAATACGATTAAGTTTGGCGGCAGCATCGAAGCCATCGTGCGCTTGGAGTGCGCGTTTCAACGCATCTATTTCATGCAGAATCTGTTTAAACCACAATTCATAAACCTGATGAATCACAATAAACAGCATTTCATCGTGTTCGGGTCCCTCGGAGACTGGACGCTGCAACTCAAGAAGTTCATCTATTGCAAGGTAGTTCATGTAATTGACTGCGGATTCTTCTTGGGTCACGTGACCCGCCCTTCAACTAATTCGATTTCCATGTGTTTCCCTGATTCCACTAGATCACGGATCCGAGCGAATCCGGTGTAAATTTCCTCATAGGTGTTGTACAGGGGTGAGATCGCCACTCGGATTGACTGCGGTTTACGAAAATCTGGAATCACATTCGAGAACTCTCTTAGGGCACGGGCAATTCGCGCCGCTTCCGGATGCGCCAGCGAAAGGTGCCCACCGCGCATTGAGGCTTCACGTGGTGTTTCCAGAGTGAAACCCAAAGGTGCCAGCCAAGCATCAAATAACTCGATCATGAGCTCAGTCCCGCGCGCGCACTTCGCTTCAATTGCAGCCATGCCCGCCTGCCCAATGATGTCGATCGAAGAATTCACGCAGGTCAATCCACTAATGGAAGGGCTAGCGATTTGAAAGCCACGCATTCCCGGTGCCCGGTCAAACTCCGGCCCCATGGCGAATTGGTCACGCTGGCCAAACCAACCATCGATGGGGGTGGACAAAGACTTTTGAATTCGGGAGTTGATATACATCCACGCGGGCGCACCAGGACCGGAGTTACAGTATTTATAGGTGCAGCCAACAGCCAACTGAACGTCCCACAGATCAAATTGCAAATCAAGTGCGCCCACCGCATGGGATGCATCCCACAGGATGTGCGCACCATTGTCGTGAACAAGTTGCGTTAACCTCGGGACATCTTGACGAGCACCCGAGCGGTAGTTAATTACCTGCAAACACACCAGTGCAACCTGATCGTCAAGATACTGGGCAAGAAGTTCCGGGGTTACTCGTTCAGCCGTCGCCACAGATGGATCTTCGGTGGGAATTGTCACGAGTTTCAATCCGAGATCGTGGGCAATCCCCTGAAGGACATATCGATCTGTCGGGAAATTTGCTTCGTCGACAACAATCGTGGTGCGACCGGGACGATCACGAATCGCGGCAATTGCCAGACGATAAAGATTCACCGAGGTTGTATCAGTTACTAGCACTTGACCGGGTGCGGCGCCGAGTGCCACCTCCCCGAAGCGATCACCAACTCGCTGAGCCATATCTATCCAGTATTCCCAGCCGGTCACAAGTTGGGTACCCCACCCATCAACTGTCACCTGAGCGAGCGCGTCAATCGTTGCCCGAGGTAATCGACCGAGGGAATTACCATCGAGATAGCACAGATCCGGATCCGCAATGAAGAACTTGTTTCGGTAATCACCCAACGGATCCGAAGCATCCATATTCTGGACTGTCTCAAGATTCATAATGTGCCTCTATTTAGAACTGCGCCGCGGACGAGCCCCACATTACCCCCGGATTGAATGGATATTCGCGACTCATCGAAATTCCGCAATGCATGTCCTAGTTAGTGAACATTGGATAGCCAGCGACGTGAGCCATAAATTACATATGCCATCAATACCGTGCTGGCCACGCTCGCGGCCATGACTACCGCAGTATTGGAGACCAACCCAATGAGCGGACCAGATATTAATGCCGTGATTCCAAGCGCCATGAAGGCGACAATGAGATACGAAGAATAGATCTCAGCACGCCGGTCAATGGGGGATATCTCACCAACGAGTGCCGCAGAACCCATAAGGCATAAGCCCGCACCAGCACCGACAAGCATCGAACCAATTACCATAACCGGCACCACAGCCAATACGGCAGCCAATGTGACCAGCGCCCAGCCAACCGCGCAGGATCCAAGCCCAACAAACATTGCAACCTTAGGTTCTAGATTGCGATTAAATGGTTGTACGGCGGCAACCATAAAGAGCACGAGCGACACCAAAAGACCTCGCTGGACCTCCGAATTCCACCCAACGGCACCGGCAATATTTGATCCAAATGAACCGTAAATACCCATGCATAGATTTGTACCTAGCACCGTTGCTCCAGCTACTGAGAATGCCGCCCAAATACTTCTCGGTAGCCGGATTGGACGAACAAGTCGTGCATCCCTAGTTTTAGGGAAGACGTCAGCTGACCTCGCCAACAAAATGAGGGGCACGGGCAAAAACAGCAGAATAATTAAATAAGGGGCAATGAGTGGAATGGGAGTGGAGCCCGCGAGAAACCCAGCAAGAAGCGGGCCTACCGCCGATCCACCTGCAACTGAGAGCGTATTGAGCAAGGCACCTCGGGAGACCCCTTCCGGGTGCGACTCCATCAGGGTCGCCGCACCTGCACCCGCCGCCATGGCTACTGCAATACCTTGAACGAATCGACCCAATACAAGCAGCGGATACACGGTAGCAAATGCCAAGATCACTAACGCCACACCCAGTACACAGGTAGAAATAATCAAAGTGTCCCGACGACCAAATCTGTCTGAAAGGCCACCTAAGAAGATCAGGGTGAAAACCACGCTCGCGGGATAGGCAGTGAAAGCAACCCCAATGTAGCCGTCAGAGAGTCCCCACATTTCTTGATACAGCGGGTACAGCGGTGTGGGCGTAAAACTCGCAACCATCACGATCGCCAATAGAGATGACGTGCCCAGCAGCAATGGCCATGGTGGCCTCAGAATGCGTGGAGCCACTTCGGCTCAGCCTTGGGTTTCTAATGCACCCAATGCTGCGTTCACAATTGACCCCGGCTGAAGATCATTGATCTCATAAAGATCCGAGACGGTTCCACTCTGACCAAATGCATCGACACCTAGTGAAACACCAGCAACACCTAACGCAGTACCCATCCACGCCATGGCATGACTGGCGCCATCTTGGATGGTGACAATTGGTGCGCGCTCTGGGAACGCGCCACGCAAGGCCCCTGGAGAACTCGGTGTCGTTGCCGTTCGCACACCCTGACGAACAGTGCGCTGCCAGGCGGTGTACCACCTATCGGGACTGGTGACATCGACAACATGAGCGGCAATGCCTTCATCTGCTAATTCCATTGAAGCCGCAATCACTTCAGGCATAACGGCACCGCAACTCACCAAGTGCACAATGGGCACTCGGTGACCTTCAGCTTGAAATTTATTCAGCTCTGGATAGGACGCGAATGCATCGATTAAACGATACCCACCGGAAATTACCTGCCGACGTAAAACCGGTTCACCCAATCGTTCCCGAGCCGCAGCAAATGGCTCCTGATCAATGGGCCGAGTGGTCAGTCGAAAATAGTAAGAACCTTCATCGCTGGGGGTTGCTGTCGGGTTGTAAGTCGGACCTGCAGCGATTCGACCAAGTACATCGCACAACAACCAATCAAGTGCACCTGCATACGTTGGTTCTATGTAAGTCACATTGGGTAATTCCAGCCCCACACTTGGGGTAATGGTTGATTGATGTGCACCACCTTCGGGAGCTAAAGTCACCCCGCTCGGTGTTCCCGCCACCACGAACCGAGCGCCCGAATACACCGAATAAATGAAAGCGTCGAGTCCTCTGAGCACAAATGGGTCATAGACGGTGCCAATGGGCAACAAGGGTTGGCGGGCTAAATCCCATGAGAGGCCTAACTGCCCGAGAAGCAGAAATAGGTTCATTTCTGAAATACCCAATTCAATGTGCTGCCCAGTTGGACCTTCTGCCCACTTCATGACGGGATCCTCAGACCACATTCGCCGTTCCGTGGGGCTAAAGACTCCGACTCGATTAATAAAGCCGCCAAGATTGGTACTTGTGGCTACATCGGGTGCGGTAGTCACCAAATAAGGGCGCACTTCCTCGTTGCGCGACAGATCCACCAAAATGCGGCCAAATGCTTCTTGAGAACTCATGGGTTTATTCGCGCGAAGACCAACTTCGTGTGGAACCGTGATCGGCAAATGGGGATCGCGTGGGGCGCGAACTAATGCATCATGTCTGGAATTACACAAAATGCCAGCCTGACTTGCTGCGTCAAAACGATCCCACTCCGTCGCCTCGGTCAAACCATTTTCAGTTCGCAGTGCGGCAATCTGTTCGACCGACAGTAATGCCGAGTGGTTACGTGGGTGACCTGCCATGGGTAAACCCCATCCCTTAACGGTGTAGGCAAAAACAACGCTTGGTCGCTCGGTCTCCTTTTCGCATTCAACATATGCCTGAATGAGCGACTGCACATCATGGCCGCCAAGATCCTTGACTAACTCGGCTAATTCCTGGTCACCCATGTCGCGGGTGAACACCTCAACCTCGGGCGGTGCCCCCTCAAGGAATCGGGCCCGGACTTCCGGGATGGGAAGACCAAAAAGCGACTGGTACTGCTCATTTGACATCTCATCAATCCACTCGCGCAGGCACTCGCCACCCGGTTGCACAAATGCTCGCTGCAGCAGGTGGCCGTATTTCAACTCCACAACATGCCAGCCGGCAGCCTCAAAATGTCCGCGCCATTGGGATAGGCGAATACCCGGGACCACGCGGTCTAATGATTGACGATTGAAGTCAACGATCCACATGACATTGCCAAGGCCCTCAGTGGCATGGTCGGCAATTGCTTCCCAGATATTTCCTTCATCGAGTTCAGCATCGCCGATCAGAGCAATGTATCGAGCTGGTGGCCGCTCACCAAAATGAGCATCCACGTATCGTCGAGTTGCTGCCGCAAAAAGTGGGGCAGCCGCACCGAGACCAACTGAACCGGTGGAGAAGTCAACTTCATCTGGATCTTTGGTTCGAGAGGGATAGGACTGTAAACCACCCTTTGCCCGAAGTGTGGTCAAATAGGAACGATCAAGATTACCCAATAAATACTGGATCGCGTGAAACACCGGTGAGGAGTGCGGCTTGATGGCTACCCGATCTTCAGCATCAAGGTAATGAAAATACAAAGCCGTGAGCGCACTGACCATAGATGCACTGGAAGCCTGATGACCGCCTACTTTGACCCCGTCACCTGTCTCCCGCTCACGGTTTGCATAATCAATCATGCGCACAGCAAGCCAAAGAACTCGCTGTTGAATTTGATCAAGCGTTGTGAACTCTGAGCTTGTCACATTATCCATGATTTTCCCTTCGCCTGCTATCAACTGAAACCCGACTAGTGAGATGCCTCGGCGAGCGCAATTGTGCGTCGAGCAGAACGCGCACTCGCTTCATCGATCATTCGGCCCTTGGCATCAAGGGCAATGCCGGATCCTTGGCGCACGGCCGCTTGCATCCGATCTAAAAGGTCTTGTGCTTCCTGAGCCTGCTCAGAGCTAGGGGTGCACATGGTGTTGACAATTGTCACCTGATCTGGGTGGATGCACGCCCGCCCAATGAACCCCTGATCAATGACCGTTCTGGTCGAACTCTTGAAGGCCTCAAGATCACGGAACTCCGTAGATACGGGACCAACGGGTGCGGCGATTCCCGCAGCAATACTCTCAATCAGAATTCTGTTCCTTACCGGAGCCAGATGAAGGTCAACATCTCCGCCTAACCCCAGATCTGCAGCTAGATCAACTTCCCCTACTTGCAGCTGAATTACCCGCTGGACCCGCACAATTGAACTAAGCCTGGTGATCCCGACAGCTGACTCGATAAGTGGTATCAGCGGCCAATGCCCCGATGACAACCCAAGGCGTTGCTCAGATTCCGTGAGCACAGAATCAATCTCTGTGAGCTCCGATGGATCATCGACTTTAGGAACGCAGATTCCCGTCAATCCAGGGAGGGCAACTGCTGCGGTGTCTTCAACGCCCATTGGACCCTGATTTACGCGGACCCAGACCTGCACCCGTCCATGATCGCCATTGCGCACCCAATCCGCTACCAAAGATCGTGCCTCGATCTTGTGGTCGAGTGAGACGGCATCTTCAAGGTCCAAGACAATCGCGTCAGCACCCTTCGCGACCGCTTTATCAAAGCGTTCGGGCCGGTCACCCGGAACGTAGAGCCAACTGCGAACCATCATTTCACTGAGGTCTGTCCGGAAACTAGTGACTTCGCAATAATTGTTTTCATGATGTCATTAGTGCCTTCACCGATGCTCATAAGTATCGAATCCCGGTAAAGACGTTCAACTACGTACTCGGTTGAATATCCGTAACCACCATGCACGCGCATGGCTTCCATCGATGCTTGAATTGCGGCCTCGGAGGCAAAGTACTTCGCCATGCCAGCTTCCATATCCACACGCTCGCCATTGTCTGCCTTGGATGCCGCCCAGTAGGTCAGCAAGCGAGATGCCTGAAGGTTGGTTGCGATTTCAGCCAACTTCAATTGGATAGCCTGGAAATCAGAAATCGGCTTTCCAAAGGCTTCACGCTGTTTTGAGTAATTTAAAGCAGCGTCCCATGCGGCCTGCGCGATACCAACACTGCGCGCAGCAATATTCAATCGCCCGATTTCCAGACCAGAGAGAACTTGCTGCATGCCGCGACCTTCCACACCGCCAAGTAGCGCCGTGACCGGAACGCGAACATTGTCCAAAACCACTTCACACGATTCTGTGCCCTTATATCCAAGTTTTCCAATGTCTTTACTCACCGAGAAGCCTTCAGAGGTGGTATCCACCAGAAGAACGCTCATGCCCTTATGTCTCGGCTCAGCTTGAGTATCGGTCTTCACAAGCACCGGAAGAACATTTGCGTGACGTGCATTGGTGATCCACGTCTTTGTGCCGTTGACAACGTAGTGGTCACCATCGAGTTTTGCGGTGGTTGCAATTCCTTGCAGGTCAGTACCCGCACCAGGCTCGGTGAGCCCAATACCCGTTCGCCATTCACCGGTCGCCAATTTAGGAAGGATGGAATTTTTCTGGTCTTCCGTACCGTGATGGGCGATCATCCATGCGGAGAGACCATGGCTGCCCAGAATGCCGGCTATGCCCATCCAGCCGCGGGCAATCTCCTCGTACACAAGACAGAAGGAAACCATGTCGAGGTTCAAGCCGCCATACTCCTCGGGGATAGTGATTCCAAAAAGTCCCATGGCTTTCATGTGATCCACAATCTCTGTGGGATAGCGACCCGAGTGCTCCCACTCAATCGCAACAGGCATGATTTCTTTGTCGACAAATGAGCGAAGTACTTTCTGAAAAGCTTTTTGCTCTTCATTGAGTTCGAAATCCATTGTTGATCTCCTTCTTATTGGGGGTTAGTTATTCGGAAAATTGGGAGTTGATGTCCATCAGAAAGCATCTCCCAGTCAAGGGACACCGTTGCGTCGCAGACAAGTTCTTCATCAGTTGCGTCAATTATTTTGGTCAACATGGTGGGGCCTTCGGCAAGACATACTCGAGCAATTACATATGGCACTTCGAATGCTGGACTGGGCGGCCGCTGGACAATCGTGAAACTGTCAATAGTCCCAATTCCCTGAGCCTCAATCCATTCCAAATCTGTGCCTGCACACTTGGTGCACATAGCGCGCGGGTAATGCTGAACATGTGAGCACCCAACGCATCGTTGGAGAAGTAGGCAACTTTCGCGAGTTGCCTCCCACCAAGGACCGGTAATTTCATCGGGTATTGGGTGTACAGATAAGGGAGCCACACGGTCAGTCATCGATCCACCCCCAGGAGAACGGTCGCATGGGTGGAGAGGATCCCACCCGTTCCATGGGCCAGGGCCACCTTTGGATTTGGTACTTGGCGAGCACCCGCTTCACCACGTAGTTGGCGCACAGCCTCGACCAACAAGAGCACGCCGTACTGACCAGGATGGCAGTAGGCGAGCCCCCCACCGCTCGTATTCAATGGGAGATCACCACCTGGTCTCACTCGATCCGAAGCCACAAGTGCGGCCGCCTCACCGGGACCACAAAAACC
The DNA here is from genome assembly GCA_903896585.1 of uncultured bacterium. Lineage (GTDB taxonomy): Bacteria > Actinomycetota > Actinomycetes > S36-B12 > S36-B12 > UBA4592. The sequence continues at coordinate 5,557 of CAITYI010000075.1, read as the reverse complement.
CAGAGCTTCAAGACTCAGAAGTACAGTGATCGTGAAAGAGTCATAGAGGGCAATGACGTCGACATCTGCTGGAGTCAAACCCGCTCGAGCAAATGCAGCCTTTCCGCTAGCAGCAGCGCCGGTGGGGAGCAGGGGAACTTGGGACATGGACGTGTTAGTGGTGGATTCACCGTAACCGAGAATCTGAACGGGGGCTTTTGCCAGATCACGGGCACGTTCCAGTGAGGTTACTACAACGGCGCCCCCGCCATCGGTTACCAAACAGCAGTCCGCCGAAGTCAGCGGAGACGAAATCATGGGGGCTGCCAGTACTTCGTCAATGGTCAACGGACCGGCATCATGTCGATATGCCTTGGGGTTGAGCAAAGCCCACTCTCGGGCCAGCACCGCCACCTGCGCCAGATCTGCGCGGGTTAATGAGTAGTCATGTAGATAACGCTGTGCCGCCATCGCGTAATAGGACAGTGGATACAACGGTCCATAAGGAGATTCAAACTGGGCTTCAGGTGTGTGCGACTCCACGACTCCACCCAGTGACCGTGATCGGGCAGACCGCTGATTCGAGGCGAATGAAATCACAATCGTGGATGCTTGGCCGGCAGCAATTGCCTGACTTGCGCGGGCTACGTACATTTCATAGGCACTTCCACCTGCAAAAGTTGAGTCACACCAACTGGGCTGAATACCTAGATAATCTGCTACCTGTGTAGCAGAGAAGCGCGAAACCCCGCTTGTTGCAAGGCCATCTACATCGGAAATTTTAAGGCCCGCATCGGCCAACGCTCGCGTTATTGCCTGAGATTGCAAGGTGAGAATCGATGCATTTGTCACACCGAGATCAGACTCGGCGGCCCCCACGATTGCAGTTAATGCGGTCATGGAATTTTCGCCTCCGCATGCCCACTTGCCGCAGTGCCCACCACAACACCATTAGATCCAAGAATATGTACGGTAAGTGAACACTGAATTTTTGCGGTTTCCACGGACTCGACTACTCCATCGCAGCGGACTACCGAGCCAGCCTCAACCGGGGTGAGGAACCGAAAACCCAATGTGGTGAGGCGTGCATCAGGTCCCAACCAATCCTGTACGCACTCTGCCATCAGGGCACCCAGCATTTGGCCATCGACAATTGGTGCAGTGAATCCAGCGCTCTCGATATATGCCATGTCGTAATGCATCCGATGCCAGTCCCAAGTGGCACCGGCATATGCCACCATGTCGGCTACCTCAATTCGTCTTTCTAATGGTGGGATCAGAGCGCCACGCTCAACGTTAGTCACGATGCACCACCGCGGGATTGGTAAATCAAGGTTTCAATATTTGTCACCAAAAGCTCACCCGTTTGATTTTCATATAGAGCCTGCGAAGTAACAATCACCATGGGGACTCCTTTAGAGGAGGTTCGTTCTGTCATGTCGACAATGCTCCAGGTCACGGTGAGAACATCCTCGGAATGGACGGGCTGATGAAAGGTGTACTCATTGCCACCACGCAACAGTCGTGTTCCGGGAATTTCAAGTTCCCAGGCGTGACCTGCATAGCCCGTGGATTGCCGAGAAAGATTCGCATATTGGTTGGTCTCACACACCAGTGTGGGTGGAGCAATGACGCCGAGGTAGCCATGGTCACGCGCGAATTGATCGTCGGTGTACAGAGGATTGTGATCGCCAACCGCTTGTGCGAAATATCGAAAGGCCGCCTTGCCAATTGGCTCAGGCGCGACATAAATACGAGTCTCGCCAATGCGAGCCCGAAGTTTGTCCGTGAGCAACGAACTACTCATAAAAAGATCGCCATGGGATCGACTTCAATGAGGAATTCCGGGCGCAAAAGTCCTGAGCAGATAGCCCCAGTGGAGGCAGGCCAAGGTTCACGAAGCAGGCGCTTTCGAACGTCAGCAACGCGGCGGTAATCGGTGAGACCTTCTGGGCACACATATTCAATCGTCTTAATTAAGTTTTCGGGGCCACCGCCGGCAGCCGCAAGAACTTGGTTTATCGATTCGTATACATATTCTGTCTGCGCCAGTACATCACCGGGAAAAAGTGCATCTTGAGTTTCAGGATCGAGTGCTGCGAAGCCAGACATGAACAGCATGCGACCTGCACGCACTCCTGGATTGTAAGTGAGCGTGTCATATCTCGACCACCCCGGATTCACCGCGATCGGCGTGTGGCGAGAGGCCATGACATCAATGGCAACAAGAACTCCCGGAGCATGTAGTCGATCCATCAGAATCCCGGCCGCCCCGGGGTAGACCGGACCAAGTAATTCTTTTCGAGGGCGCCCACACTTTCGATAAACATCTCGAGTCTCGGTAGCGCTGTAATCAATCGTCTTAACAACATGCGACAGATCCAGCCCTATTCCGACGAGCAATTCACCGGCGCGCTCCAGGCAATATCGATACTGACCAGCAAAATCCCCTTCTGCAATGAGATTTCCTGCCGAGTCAAATGGGAGCATGGTGGGCAAGTAGACGGTGCCATCCGCTACCTCCGTCACAACAGTCCTGTGCAGATTGCTATCCGAATCTCCAATATACGTCTGGACTTTGGACTTGGTTGCCGTTACTTCAATCTCAATGAAGGCTGCCGGGCGCAAGAGACGTTCAACCATGACGGTAACCACCGTTGGGCGATTCGTACCGAAGATACGCTCACGAACTAATGCTGCTTCCGAATAGTGATCAGCACCATGGGCGGTGACATTCTCGACCACGCGCACCACATCGCCGAATCCAAAACCCTCAGCATTCAATACCGCTTCAATTTTTGCATAAGCCGTTTCGGTCTGCTCTGTCATTCCTCCGCGCACAACAATATGCTTTGTTTCAGGATCAAATTCAGAAGCGGAATGACCTGAAAGCCATGCGGTGGTGCCGTCGGTCACACCTAGGGAAAATGAGTAGCCCTCGTAACGGAACCATGGGAATATCTCGGGACGAATGTCACGAATAGTCATGCTGGCTGAGCCTCCTTGGAAACAATGGATGAAGCAAGATCATGTATTCGATCAACATTGGGTTGATCAACCAGGTGGAGAACGAGATCAGCGAGTTCATCCGCCTGATTGCTTTCACCGCAATTGGCTCGGAATTTCCTGAGGAGTTCATCATCGGTCAATGGGTGTTGGGGAGTTCCTCTGCTTCCGGTAACAGATCCCTGCCACACCGAGCCAGTAGTTGTATGTATTCGAATCTGGCCTGGCGCCTCCGCGGCAACACCTTCATCCGGTCCAAGATTGACTTCAACCAATTTAGCAAGTCGAGAAATATCTGGACGGCCAAGGTTTTCAATTCGATATGTATCAATTGAAACTTCGCCGTCTACCAATTGCGCAGCAAGGCTCCACGGTAATGAAAATTTGGCTTCATAAGGGGTTCGCGGGGAGTTTTTTATGTCACGTGGCTCACAAACCGTTGGGGAACTATCTGGATGTACGACAACTTCAATACGAGTGATGTCCTGCACCGAAATAGGTGATCCTTTGGCTGCATCAAGGGTGACATGCATCAGTTGGCAGGCCGGAATCGGCTTAATTGAGATGTGCTGTGTTTCCCACCATTCGCCCAATCCCGCCACGACGGACTCGGTATCCGCATCTCGTGCTGATAAAGTTGCATAGAGCCCCCGCCGGCCCTCAATAAATGTGGACGGGCCTTGACCCCCAGCAGCTGCCAACTCCGCCGCAATCACTCCATTCATAGAAGCCAGTCCCGGGTGCAATGTCTTGGTATCTGAGCCCGTATCAAGGAATTCCAACAGTCCCCCGCTTGCCGAGGCAGCAATTCCCAGAGCATTCACTGCTATCCCCGCGCTCGACCTCTGGAGGCAACTCGTGATCAGAGCAGCAGACAAAGTGCCGCAGACGGAAGTTGCATGCATTCCACGGGCATGAAAGCCGTGAGGTGACCCAGCGGCTACACGACAAACAGTTTCATAGCCCACGACGACTGCCGCAAGAACCTCGGCGCCAGAGGATTTCATGCTTTGTCCAACAGCGAATGCCGCAGGTAGGGTTACTGCGGTTGCATGGACTAAACCTTGAGCGTGAGTGTCATCAAAGTCCAGGGCGTGGACAAGAACACCATTTGCCAGAGCGGCCGCCGGAACCACAAGGAGTTCATTTCCACCAAGCATCCGAACACCGAGCGGGGATGCCAATGACCGAGCTACCGAGCAGGCGGCGGAGGCTGCATTCAGTCGGTGCGCGGCAATAACTAGCCCCACCCCATCTAATAAGTGTCTGGCAGCCGAATGTTGAACTTCAACCGGGATTCTTTCGCACGTGAGATCAACTGCCCAATGTGACAGTCTTTCACCAATGGTTGATTTCATTACCACATTCTTCATGCTGACTAACGGACATTCTCTGTATCCGAGTGTTCCTGTGATTTCCGGGAATCATGAACCACTCCAAATGCGCCAAGTTGTCCGAGCTCATGAATGTGTTCTGGCGAGTACTCAAGTATCTCGTTCATCACATAATCAAAGTCTTCATTGCGAATGGGCGCACGTCGATACTCACGAGGCTGGGTACCAAAATTTACCGGAGATGCAAGTTGTTTTACCCGACCAAATCGATGATGATCAGTTTCAACAATCAGACCTCGAGCAATCGTGTGCGGATCCGCTAAGGCTTGCTCCACGTTGTAAACTGGGCCTACAGGCACACCGGCTTCGGCCAAAACTGATAACCAATATTCACATGTTTGAGTTACAAAAACCTCGTCAAGTATCTTTAACAGATCATTCGAATTTTCCCGGCGCACGGAAAACGATTCGTATCTTTCATCTTCTGCTAACTCAGGTCGACCGATCGCAACGGCCAGCCGTTTCCAGAATTTCTCTTTCGCACAGGCAACCACAATCCAACCATCTGCCGCTTTAAAATTTTGAAATGGAACCAACGAAGGGTGAGCGGAATTAGGCATCCGCGTGGGTGTGAAGTCGCCATTGAGATTCCACGCGCCCACATACGCCAACAGCGAAACCGCGGTATCGAATAAGGAAACATCGGCATCGCCACCAATGCCATCCCTCCGGGCGGCATGTAGGCCCGCCAACAAACTAATGGCCGCCACAAAACCACCTGAGTAGTCAACCATCGAGAGTCCGGACTTAGTTGGGGGACCATCGGGATCACCGGTGACGCTCATCCACCCCGCCAGGCCTTGAAGTATGTAGTCATAGCCGGGCTCAGCTGTCCGAGGACCGGTCATGCCAAAACCACTTAAGCTACAGCAGACAATCGCAGGATTGAGATGTTTTAGGTCTTGGTAGCGGATACCGATCTTTTCGGGTACATCGCCGCGCAAATTGGAATACACCGCATCGCTGTTTCTCACAAGATCTTCAAAAACTGCCCGCCCATCTGGACTCGAAAGATCAAGGGAGAGTGAGCGCTTATTCCGATTGAATGCTTCAAAGAAGATCGAATCCTCGCCCTCGGCCATCGGTGGCACGTACCGGCTAACATCGCCCCCTGCGGACGGATCTTCAATTTTGATGACTTCGGCTCCCAGATCAGCCAAGTGCAGTGAGCCATAAGG
>CAITYI010000074.1 GCA_903896585.1 uncultured bacterium | reverse complement strand
GTCAGGTGCCAAGTCGACTCCTCTTTGCCGCAATGTCGCGTTCTCGAACTGAAATCCTCCCCTTGTGCAGGGTCGGGGCTAAATGATAACTGAATATTGGCGAGCGCGATCAAGTTTGTCCAAACTAGCGTGAGTTACCTGCCAGGGGTCAACGTAATGGCAATAATCCTCTGGCCCATTCGACGTCTGGCGGTGCCACGGGGACGACCTGCCACGCCCTGGAACAAAGATGCGTCACCCGACCACGAAGTGGTGTTTCGCGGAAAGCTTTTGAACAAATATTAAATGTCCAAAATTTTTATTGGGGGTGTAGATGGCGCTGCCTCTAGAAGAACCGTTGATCACGGCACCACGGTCGAAAACGTCTCTCAAAAAAGAATGCGCATTTTTGGAATTTTTATGATGTACCGAGTCGGGGGCCGAATCAGATCGCTGGGATGCAGATCAATCGGCGCAGGTCCCTCTGCAGGTTAGTGAATCAAATTTGTTCGATACATTTACTCGCACAAGCACTTGCATCTGAGATAGGAAGTACTCTGGGGCACATTGAAGCCCTATCCTCATTGGCGGGGCCGCATTACAAGGTTTCAATCGACAAGTGAATCTCAACAAGTATTGAAGTGATCGCTTCGGTTTTGTGTGGTGTGAATTGCAGCGGTCGATGCATGATCAATTCAATCCATGGTCAATTGATGCATGATCAATGACGCACTCACTAATATTGGGGAATCGATCGGGAAGAAAAATCATGATGCAACAGCAGGACGGTGAATTGGAAGCCGAGCCGAATATTCGGTTGAGCCCTCGATATTTTGCTGCACTAGCGTACGCATCCGGGTTGCACGCTGGGCAAGCGCAAGCAGGGACAACAGTCCCTTATGTCAGTCACCTGCTGGGTGTGTCCGCCCTGGTGATCGAAGCTCTGGGCGATGAAGACCAAGCTATTGCGGCGCTGTTGCATGATGCTGTTGAGGATTGCGGGGGAGCACCTCGGTTGGTGGAGATCGAAGAAATGTTTGGTCCGCGGGTAGCGCGAATAGTTCTCGCGTGTAGTGATTCGGTTGTTTCCGATCCTGCTGAGAAGGCTCCCTGGCGGGAAAGGAAGGAGGATTACATTCGGCACCTTCAGGATGTTCCATCGGATGTGATTTTGGTTTCCTGCGCGGACAAGTTGCATAATGCTCGCTCGATTTGGACTGACGTTCAACGCGATGGCGTGGAATACATGGAAAAATTCAATGGTCCTCGTAGTGAGATTGCGTGGTATTACACCTCGTTGTTGGAGGCATTTGAATTGCGCGGTGCTCCGGTGGATCTGTTGATTCCGTTGCGAGAAGTAGTGCTCAACCTTTCAAAGGCGCTGAATCCAATCTGAGAATTGAGTAACAATCTGATTTGCCTTACTGTTGTTTCAGGCCGTAAGTAATCTCTATTTATGGGATTCGCGTCGAGGAAACTAAAGCAGTATGCAGCTTCGGCGAGTTATTACACAAATGCTCTGCGAATTGACCCCGAACACATTGATGCCCTCGAGTACCAGGGCGAACTCTTTGTCATTACAACGAAAATCGCTTTGGCCACTCGCGATCTAGTGAAGTTGGAAAAGTTATGCGGGGTTGATTGCTCTCAATACAAGGACCTGAAGAAAGCTATCGGTTCGCGGTAGCGGTTGCGGCAGGGTCAGCGGTGATCTATCGTGCCAATATGGCAAATCCGGCACTGCAGCTGCCAACCGCCCAGCCCACAGACCTACCAACCGATCTGGGCGCCCTTATTGCCAGTGGGTATCGCGCTCGCCCGGTGAAGGTTGAAATTCAAGAAAACCTTCTGAAGAAATTGCGGGAAACGTCGGTGACTTTGCCGGGGATAGTCGGCTTCGAAGAAACGGTGGGCCCTGCGGTGGAGCGGGCATTGCTTGCCGGCCACGACTTTGTGTTACTAGGTGAGCGGGGTCAGGGAAAGACTCGACTGATTCGCTCACTTGTAAATTTATTGGACGAGTGGAGTCCTCACGTCTCCGGTTGCCAGATCAACGATGAACCGACGGCACCTATTTGTGCTCGGTGCATTTCGCTGGCCGGTGAAATGGGCGATCAACTGCCCATCAGTTGGCGTCATCGCAGTCAACGGTACGGTGAAAAACTTGCCACCCCGGACACTTCGGTGGGCGACCTGATTGGCGATATTGATCCGATCAAAGTTGCAGAAGGCCGGTCTTTGGGAGATCCCGAAACAATTCACTTCGGTTTGATTCCGCGAACCAACCGTGGCATTTTTGCGATCAACGAACTCCCTGACCTTGTAGAGCGAATCCAAGTTGCGCTGCTGAACATTTTGGAGGAGCGCGATATCCAGGTTCGTGGGTACAACCTGCGGCTGCCGCTGGACATGTTGGTGGTGGCAAGTGCCAACCCGGAGGATTACACCAATCGCGGTCGAATCATTACCCCGCTCAAGGATCGATTCGGTGCTGAAATTCGCACCCATTACCCCTTAGACCTTCAACTCGAGATCGAACTGATCAAACAAGAAGCCGCAATTCAAGCGGTCGTTCCCCACCACATGTTGGACGTTGTTGCGCGCTTCACCGGTTTGGTGCGGGAGTCAACCAGTGTGGACCAACGCAGCGGCGTGTCGGCACGGTTCTCAATTGCGTGCGTGGAGGAACTTTCCGGGACCGCGTTGCGCCGCGCTGCAATTAATGGTGACGGTGAACCGGTGGTGCGAATCGGAGACTTGGAAGATGTTGTGGCATCGCTGCGGGGCAAGGTCGAGTTTGAAGTTTCCCAGGAGGGATCCGAGGTGGAGATCCTGTCTCTGCTGGCCCGCCAGGCCACGGCGGCTTCATGGCGAGCGCTGTTGGGCGGGCAAAACACGCGAGTGTTCTTAACAAATCTTGTTGATTGGTTTGATGCAGGAAACACGCTTGCCACCTCAGATTTGATGAGCAGCCAAACGATCCTCGAAGCAATTGGCCCCATGGAGGGCATCGGTTCATTGCTCACCGCAACCGAGCCGCACATGGCGGAGTCCGCCGGATTGGTGGCCTCATGCATTGAGTTCGCCACCGAGGGATTGTGGTTGACCCGCCGAATCGACAAAGACCAACACGACGGAACACGTACTTATGGCAGTTCTGTCACCGAGGCACCAGAGAATTGAGTCGGCGCAAGTGAGTCGGCAGAATTGAGTCGGCGTAAGCCATCTGTTTACGGGCCCTTCAAAGGGGGCCCTGATCCGCTCGCTCCCTTGGTGGACACGGGCGAAGGGGTAGATGAACTGGGCGAGCGAATCCTGGCCGGTCAGTCGGTACAAGAAGCGTTACGGGACCTGATGCGCACGGGGAGCAAAGGCCGCCGGGGACTTGAACAGATGTATCGGGAGATTCGCGAGCGGTACAACAAAGTCCGGGAGTCCGCGTCCATGAACGGGTTACTGGATGACCTACGCGAGATGCTGTCTGAGGCCCTTGATGTTGAGCGCGGTGCGTTATTTCCCAACCCCAGCGACGATGCCCGCTTCGCTGAAGCAGTACTTGATGCCCTCCCGGACGATGTACCGCGAGCCATGGCGGAACTGGAGAATTACCCATGGCAGTCACCTGCTGCTCAGCAAATATTTGAACAGATGAAAGACCGCTTGCGCCGCGATGTCATTGACCAACAATTTGCCGGCATGAGTCAGTCCCTCAAAGATATGGCCAGCCCGGAAAACCAAGCGGCCATGGCGGCCATGATGCAAGACCTCAACCAGTTATTGGGCAAACACCGGGAAGGAACCGCGACGGAAGCGGACTACCAAGAATTTATTGACAAGCACAAAGATTTTTTCCCCGATGCACCAGAAACATTGGAGCAATTCATTGACGAATTGGCTCGGCAATCCGCCGCCATGGATCGCATGCTGGCATCGATGTCACCGGAGCAAAGGGCCGAACTCGCCGAGGCCATGCAGCAAGCCCTCACCGACATGGGTGTGCAGGAACACATGTCCGAGTTACAAGACCACCTCAAGGCGTTGCGGCCAGAGTTCTCTCGCCGGAGGGGAACACCACTTAATGGTGATGCATCTGGGGGCTTGCCCCAAGCAACCCAATCCTTGGCCGAGATGGGGGATCTGGAATCCCTGGTCGGTCAAATCAGTGATGCAGATGCCATGGGGGATCCATCGGAAATTGATTTGGATCTTTTAGAGCGCACCATGGGACAGGCAGCGCGTGCCGACGCAGAAGCCATGCTTCAACTTCAAAAAGATTTACAGGAACAAGGGTTTCTAGTCTCTGATCCAGATTCAGATTCCCTTCGACTCTCTGCCAAGGCGGTTAGGCGGATCGGTGAATCGGCATTGCGGGAAGTTTTCAAGCACTTAGACAGTGCGGCCCGCGGCGGCCACGAGACCCACCGAACCGGAACATCGGGGGAGGCAACCGGAACCCACCGGCAGTGGACTTTCGGAGACGACGGTGTCATTGATGTTGTGCGCACCGCACAGAATGCATCCTTCCGGCGCCTGGCCACCGGGGATCGCGCGAGGTTGCACCCAGATGACTTTGAGGTTGCCGAAACGGAAAACCTGACCAAGGCAGCGGTCGTGTTATTAGTTGATCAGTCCTATTCCATGATGATCAACAACACCTGGAGTGCTGCGAAAACAATGGCGCTCGCCCTTCACTCCCTGTCTTCAACAAAGTACCCACTAGATGCACTGCAGGTTATTGGCTTTGCAAATTTGGCCCGTGTTGTCAGCCCAATGGACATTCCCGATTTACAAGCAAGTGAAACACCCGGC
>CAITYI010000073.1 GCA_903896585.1 uncultured bacterium | reverse complement strand
TATCTCGCACTGTCACTGTGTTTGATCACTTCGATGGCAGGGAATGCATGGGGACAGGAGTTAATTATCAATGGTGGATTCGATTATGGAAGTAACGATTGGATCACAAGTTCAATCGATAATTACGGAGGTTGGATCGCAACAGGAGGTATGCCCGGTGGAATGTTCCGCCTAAATGATAATGGACCGATCGCCACAGATCCGACCATCCTTCAGCAAGTATCCACTCTCCCGGCAATGCACTATCTATTGACTGGCTCGTACAAAAAAGATTATGTGTCTGGATGCGGAGCCTGTCCGTCATTTGCTGTTGATTTCGATGGATCGACGGTTTTCACTGCGACGGCCGAGGCGCCCGCTCAGTGGCTTTATTTTTCTGTTGAGGTTGTGGCAACAGGAACAAGTGCTGTGGTTCAACTTCGAGGTGAAATCAACGGCACTGACACTGATTGGGAGATAGATAACCTATCGCTCGTTGCTCTCGCAGTTCCATGCCTTGGTGACATCACGGGTAATTACATTGTCAACTCTGTTGATCTCGCCATTGTCTTGAGTGCATGGGGCAGTTCTGGCGGTGAGTTTGCTGGGACTGATATCAATCAAGATGGGATTGTGAACGCAACTGACCTTACCGTTCTTTTGTCTTCATGGGGACCGTGTCCGTAAGGCTTTCGGCTGCAATGGATTTGCGATCGCGTTCATCGAAATTTTAAACAAACTTGATCACACTTCTTTATTCACCACTTTTCCAAAGGAAATCACTCATTATGAAAAACATCTCAACTGGTTTTGGATTGTGTGCAATCGCTGCTGCGGTTGCTCTTTACCCCGTTCTCGATCGCTTCGCACCAATCGGCAAGGAAGCACATGCAGGAATTCCTGTGTCAGCGATTACTTCCGCAGCTCTTGCACAAACCGCACCGACGATTGTGTGGTATGGGACGAATGCTTACACGCAAGTAATAGGTAGTGGGACGGGTTCAAGACAATCAGCATGCGGCGAAATCCTTCGTGGCTGGTCGGATGGTCGAGTTGAAGTGATGACGACGAGGAGAGAGATCACCGGATACAACGGCAGCCAAATTGATCTTTGGTGTACAGACGGCGGCTATTGCACAAGGCCATGGAGCCTCGTTAGCACCCCAGCACAGGGCTACGCCGCGGCAACTGATATCAATGCGGATACCTCTGTTGATAGCGCCGATCTCGCCATGATGCTCGGCAACTGGGGTGATGCACCTCGCCATGACATTCCACCTTCGGATTGTCCTCTGAACCTGATCAACCCATAATCCATAACGCGCTAGATATGTTTCTGAGTTCAAATGCATTCGTCACGAAGGTGTCGTTGCGCCCACCATCGCCATAATCCCAACCTTGATCACCGCTGGCAGCGTTGCCCACGAAGCGATGACTGCAATCAAGTCGGGATCAGCAGGGGATGAGTGCGCATCACTTTCCATTTCAACTGCTCTCGCTACTGCTCTCACTACTGCTCTCTTGGCATTCGTAGAGTTCAAATGTGCCTTGTTTTCCAGTGATTCTGTCACCAGAGCATCGGTCTTCGAAACCGTTCTGCGAGCTGCGCGATTAGGTTCTGCTCGAGGGAGAGTTGGTTAGTGTGATTTTGTGTCCACCAAAGCTGGGGAGGTCCAATGGTGAATGTTGGAACTGCGCAGGCACAGGTCGATACTCCAAGACCAAATACAAATGAGCCGAACGCCTGACAGCACGCAGAACTTGGGTTCTTCAGCGTCCTGCTAGATCTGGCTGGTAGAGCTGAAATAATTCTTGAGGAGTGTCTTCAGCTATTCGTATTTTTTGGTCACGGGTTTCATCTCAGGGTTGCAGCCAGTA
>CAITYI010000072.1 GCA_903896585.1 uncultured bacterium | reverse complement strand
TCTGCGTGGTCGCGTAGTGCCTTCTTAGCGTTAAATGCCACCCCTAGTCCAGCAGCCTCCAACATATCAATGTCATTAGCTCCGTCCCCAATAGCAATTATTCGTCGGCGTGGGATTGCATGCCGCCGAGCTACGTCTTCTAGCGCGGCTCGCTTTCCTTTTCGATCAATGATTTCCCCAACAAGCGAACCGCTCAAGACTCCATGTGTTATCTCCAACGTGTTAGCCCGAACTTCACTGACTCCAAGTTCGGCTGCCAGAGGGGCTATTACATTCGAGAAGCCACCGGATACAAGGACAATTCGATAACCAAGGCGATTGAGCGTCCGACAAAGTGTTCGGGCACCCGGAGTAAGACGAATTTCGGCCCTGACATCTTCGATGGCAGATTCGGGAAGGCCGGCAAGCAGTGAAACCCGCTCCCGGAGCGCTTGTGTGAAATCTAGTTCTCCATCCATGGCTCGTTGGGTAATTGCAGATACTTGTTCTCCAACCCCAGCTTTTTCGGCCAGCAGATCGACAACTTCATTTTGGATGAGTGTGGAGTCAACGTCCATGACCACCAGATATTGGCCGCGGGATTCCAAGCTAACGTCCTGAACCGAGATATCAACATTACACTCGGCAGAGACAGAGGCTAGGGCCCTTCTCATCAGGTCCGGGTGTGCACCTGAACCGACAAAACGAATCGCAGTAACTGGATAAGCCGCGATTCGATGGATGCGATCGATGTTTCCACCCAAATCTGCGATTTCAGCGCTCACTCGGCTCACTGCATCAGCACTGAGTGGATTTCCCATGACAATTACCTGAAATGGGTCCTGTGGATGGCCGCGGGATTCAAATGCACCCGGCACGGTGGAGACCTCAAGGTCCATTTCACTTGCGACCATTCGGGCAGCCGTTCGAGCTTCGTGAAGTGTGTCAGCAACTTGGGAATCGGGGATATCGGAGTTGACGGCCACCAGAATTGCAAGTATCAGGCGACCGCGAACCACGAGTTGCTCCATGTCACTCACGTGCACGGAAAACTTTGATAATGATGCAAAAATGGCTCTGGTGACTCCGGGCCGATCGATACCACTTACTGTGACCAACAGGGTGCGCTCAAGCATGAACCTAGCCTACGCAGAAGAGGGGTGAACCGTAATGGGGCGCACTGTGCTGCGAGGTTTTTCCGTGTTATTACTCCTCCTCGGTCTCGCATTGGGAGGGGTGGCAACCTTTATTTATTTGTTAGTTGGGACTCACAACGAAATTGCTGCGAAAGGCTTCACCATAAGTGCAGATGAGCTGAGTGGGTGCACAAGTTTCGTGCTTGATGTTGAATCGGCTTATGTGAGTCCTGTCAGTGGTGACCTTCTTTTGGGGGATCGAGAAACCTATCTGGAGATTTCAACTTCACCAGAATCCATTTTACAATCGCTAAAGGTGGACACCGGTGCGTTAAACGAAGTATTACTCGGAAAAAGAATTTGTGTGATTCAAATTACAGACGGTCCTACTGTAAAGGTATTGAACTCGGGAGATACCGCACTATCCTTGACTGATTTCCCGAATATGGAAATCAGTGTGGGCGAGAAAATATCATTTCCAGACGACGATCTACCTGGAAACAGCCTATTAATTAGTTTCGACCCAAGTCGAACATTTACATCTGATATCGCCATTAACGGACTGATTAAGTATCCGCAATCATCGGTGATTCTTTGGGCGAGTTCTTGTCTTGCCGTTGTCTTTCTCATAGCGGCCTTGATCCTTGCCGTAGCAGTTCGGAATAATCGGAAAAGGAAAGACCACATAGAAAAAGACCACATAGAAATGGAGTCAACAGGAAATGAAGCCTGAACGTACTCCTATGCGACCATGGACGGTTCCGAATGCGGTGAGTTTCCTTCGGCTGCTTGGTATTCCAGTTTTTCTGTGGCTGGTTCTTGTCCAAGAAGCAGACATTGCTGCATTCGCCGTGCTGGTTATCGCGGGGGTATCTGACTGGATAGATGGTTATTTGGCGCGAGCCCTCAATCAGCGCAGCCGAATCGGGGAACTCCTCGATCCACTTGCAGACCGGCTGTATATAGCCGCAACGTTAATCGGGTTGGCTCTTCGAGGATTTATCCCATGGTGGCTGGTCGCCTTGATCGCCGCCCGGGATGTGGCACTGCTCTTCACCGCTCCCATGCTCCGTCGGCTACATCAGGCAGCACTCCCGGTGACATATGTCGGCAAAAGTGCGACCTTCGCGCTGTTCTGGGGCTTTCCGTTATTCCTTCTCAGCGGGCTACCTGATTTGGTGGGACCGATATTTGGCGCTGCCGCTTGGGCCTTTGCCCTGTGGGGAACGTTCCTGTACTGGTGGGCAGGACTGCGGTATTTCACTATTGCCCGATCGCTGCTAAGAAATAGCGAACAGCCTCGGTAGGCTAGGGCCATGACACCAGATGAATTGTCCTACACTGCGGAGCACGAGTGGGTGCGCATGACCGAGTCCGGAAATGTTCGGTTTGGCATCACCCACTTCGCTCAAGAGTCACTTGGCGAAATCGTGTATATCTCCCTGCCTGCAATTGGTGAAAATATCAACGCCAGTTCGACCTGCGGTGAGGTTGAGTCAACAAAAAGCGTCAGTGATTTATATGCACCCGTGGACGGCGAAGTAGTTGCTATCAACACGAACTTGGATTCCAACCCTGAGATTGTCAACTCCGATCCCTATAACGAAGGTTGGATGGTGGAAGTTGAATTGTCCAATCCTGCTCAAATTGACGGGCTGCTGAGTGCAGCTGAGTATCTAGCGCTGACCGAGCAGGCCTAGGGAGTCGGCTGTGAAATGTGATGTCTGCGGAAACGACGTATCCCTGGGG
>CAITYI010000071.1 GCA_903896585.1 uncultured bacterium | reverse complement strand
GTGTGATCGCCAAATCCACACTCTCCCCCGGGGCATAACTTCGAATTGCCACAACCAGTTCCGTTGAGTCCGCCACGAGTCGACCATTGAGCTCTGTGATGACATCTCCCACTCGGAAACCCGCCTCCTCGGCCGGACCGCCAGAGGTCAGCTCACCCACTTCAGCACCCTCACCGGTGTATGCCGTATTAAGTACCACGCCAATAATGGGGGTGTTGGATTCACCCGTGGCAATAATTTCTTCTGCGATTCTCTTCGCGCTATTAATGGGGATCGCAAAACCCAGTCCAATAGAGCCCACTTCTGCGTTCGATGTACCCGCGAGCGTGGCAATGGCTGAATTGACACCGATAACTCGCCCGACACCGTCCAGGAGCGGTCCGCCTGAGTTCCCAGGGTTGATTGCCGCATCGGTTTGAACCGCGTTAATGAATGCGAGATCGCCTCTTCCGCCGGCCGTCACCGGGCGATTTAATGAACTAATTATCCCAGAGGTGACCGTGCCATTGAGGCCAAGCGGGGCACCAATTGCGATTACCAGTTCCCCCACTTTGACTTGATCGGAGTTTCCCAGCACCGCTGTTGGGAGACCTTTTTTCTCGACTTTGAGAACAGCGAGGTCATAGGACGTGTTGCGACCAACAATTTTGGCCGTCGCCTTGTCACCATTATCGAAGACAACCGTCAGCTCACCGCCGTTAGCAGCAGGAGCGGCAACGTGATTATTCGTCAGAATATATCCATCAGATTGGACAATGAATCCTGATCCGCTCCCAGATTCGTTACCGGCTTCAATCAATATTGAAACGACACTGGGCAATACTGCTTCCGCGATGTCCGCGATACTCGCTGAATCTTGATTGGTAATTTCATTAACTTGAGGTAGTTCCACGGTGCTGTTCGTGCTTGCAGATTCGGAATCGATGCTTTGACCGACCAGATAGCCACCAAGTCCGGCGACTCCGCCAACAATCACCGCGGTGACCGCCGCTACTGCGATTGTGCCTAAAACACTGGGTCCACTTTTTTTGGTTGGAGAGTTCGCCACCGGAGGAGTAGGTAATGGTGGCGCAACAAAACTCGAGGGAATAGCCGGTTCAAAAAATTCAGTAGGGGGCCGAGGACCCGCGAGCTTCGAAGGATCTGCACTGGGGTCACCCGATGGGGTTTCCGTCACGGCGCACCCCTTTGCGTGTGGTTGCGGTTGCCTCGAGGAGCAATGCACTCCTGATTTACTCGCACTCTAAGTTTTTTCCCCAACGACAAAGGAGCTCAATCTGAATTCCGAATCGTTAGTAATCCCTATCCTACCCTGTCTCACCGATAGACTCACATGAGTAATCGGTAGTACCACGACCCAATGTTTTGACAAGGAGCACCACCATGGGAGCGACCATTGACTCAACGGTTTTTGCCTACGCAGAGGACTTTCTTGACGATCTAGACCGGGAACAGCCGAGTCTCATGCGCTCGGCACATGACCGGGCATTGGATCTGGGAATCGGCAGCCTCAGTAATCAAAGTTCTTCACTTCTGGAGCTTCTGGCCGCGTCCATTCAGGCCCAAGCGGTCATTGAGGTGGGTACCGGTGTTGGGGTGTCCGGGGCCGCCCTTTTGGCAGGCATGACCCCCGGTGGTGTCTTGACCAGCATTGACCTGGAGGCGGAATACCAGCGCTATGCCCGTGAGTTGTTTGAGTCGCTCGGCCATTCCCACCAGCGCACCCGGCTGATTGCCGGCCGCGCCCTCGATGTACTCCCACGGTTCTCCGATGGCGCCTACGACATGGTGGTCGCGGATTCGGATCCATCTGAGTTCCCAGCCATTTTGCACCAGGCCAAACGGCTGTTGCGCATTGGCGGGCTCGTCGTGTTTAACTCGGTTTTCGACTCAGGTATGGCCGACCCGTCGGTGCGCGATTTCGAAGCCATTGCCGTTCGGGACTGTGCCACCGCGCTGCGCAACGATGACGATTGGCTGCCCGCGTTGCTCACCGTTGGACAAGGCATGTTGATCGGGTCACTTCGGGCGCGAGATTGAAAAATTCCCGCCCCCGGTGTGGGGCGGGAACATCAAAAAATCAGGTAGGCAAATGCTCGGGAGCTCCTAGGCAAA
Organism: uncultured bacterium; assembly: GCA_903896585.1. Classification (GTDB taxonomy): domain Bacteria; phylum Actinomycetota; class Actinomycetes; order S36-B12; family S36-B12; genus UBA4592. The sequence continues at coordinate 1,955 of CAITYI010000071.1, read as the reverse complement.
TACCTCGAGCAGTTTGGCACCTAGTTCTTTTGCTTCGTCGGCCTTTAGTTCAACGACCAAGCGTCCGCCGCCTTCCAGCGGTACCCGCATGACATAGCTGCGGCCTTCCTTAGTGACCTCCATCGGTCCGTCGCCGGTTCGTGGCTTCATCGCGGCCATGTAGCGTCCCCTTCCAGCCAAGTCGCGGCGCCTGATGCGCCGGTAGCGCTTACGCTCCTTGCGTCATTATTCCGCAAGCGTCCATATGGCCAATCGCCACCCTCCGTTTGCCAGCCCTAATCAGCCGATTGTGGACTTTTTGTGGGCAATTGGCCGCTTTCCACCACGTCCTTGAACTTCTTAAGAGAAGCTTTAACTCCGCCTAAAAGTGGCCATTTGCCAACCGGCCAACCGACCGCACCCAATGCCCCAAGGGGTAGTTCAAAATCCTCACTCCACAAAAACCGCGAGCGCCCGCCGGGAAGGGCCACCACCTCCATGGTCCCCGTACCTCTAACCAGGGCCCCCGTGTGCAGGACATCGACCCGGTAGGGGGGCTCCCAGTGCGTGATGGTCATGGTGTCCCAAAATCCAACTGGACCAATGCCGGTCCACCCGGCAATCTCCGAACCAACACTTCGGCCGTCACCCTTGCGCAATTCCACTCGGGTGCCGAGCATCCAACGGTGCTGCTCGGTCCATTCGCTAATGGCTGCAAATACGGAATCGACGGGGGCATCGATGGTGATGTCGTGGGCGAGGTGACGGACGCGAACGGTCATGGTGCCTTCCGGCTAGCGGGATCTGTGGAAATTCGCAGAGTCTCAATTGTTTGTTGGAGTTCATCAATTTTTGCATCAACTTCGTCCATCCGGTAGCCACGGATCACCAGATCAAATTGCGGTTCTCCGGGAAGATCCGGCCGGTAATCTCCGGTGGCGCCCAGACCTAGGTCAGGGTTCCAGCGTCCGGTGATCAGGAGGGCTGCTGCCGCAATCACCATGATGGCAATAACCACAAAAATGAAGGTCACTCCCCTAGTTCACCACGTATCCGCTCGAAAGCAAATTCGGACCTGCTATGGTTTGATTGATAATTCAACTAGATTCATGACCTGAAAGGTTCCCATGACAAATCTCTCTAATACCACCGGTACCTGGACAATTGACCCCACCCACACCACCATTGGCTTCTCAGCTCGCCATGCCATGGTTGCCAAGGTTCGTGGCAACTTCGGTGAGTTCAGCGGTACGTTCACCCTCGATGGTGACAATCCCGCCGCCTCCGCTGCCGAATTAACGGCCATGACCGCATCAATTGATACCCGCAACCCCGATCGCGATGGTCACCTCAAGAGTGCCGACTTCCTCGATGTTGAGAGTTTCCCCACCCTCACCTTCACATCTACTTCCGTCAGCGGCACCGGTGATTCATTTGTTGTCACCGGTGATCTCACCATCCATGGCGTGACCAAGAGCGTCCCGGTCACTTTTGAACTCCTTGGCGTCAGCACAGACCCCTGGGGTGGTATTCGAATTGGTTTCGAAGGCAGCACCGAGATCAGCCGCAAGGATTTTGGACTGGTGTGGAACACCGCGCTGGAAACCGGCGGAGTGCTCGTGGGCGACACTGTAAAAATCAATCTCGATGTCGAAGCAATCAAGAGCTAACCAGTACAAACTCTCCTTGGCTGTGCGCCAAAGTTGGATTCCCCGGCCGGTGATTTACGGCCGGGGTTTTCATTTGGCAAGGAGCGCACCGGCTGTCAACATTTATTGTGGATCATTTATTGTCGATCCGCATTTACTGGCCTCCGGTCCACGCCAGTACGGTTATCGCGTGACACAACCTCCAACACGACGGCCCGTCGTTTCTGGTTCAGCATCGGGGCTGGGTCTGGCCACTTATGCCGATGATCTTCTCCTTGACGTGTGGTATCCCAACCCCACCTTGGGTGACACACCCATAGACATCCC
>CAITYI010000070.1 GCA_903896585.1 uncultured bacterium | reverse complement strand
TCTAGTAGATGCAGTTGAGCCATTGGCTTCCGGTCCCAACGTGTTCCACGAGTTAGCTTCACATCAACGGGATGCCAGCAAGATCTTGTTGGCCCCTTGAGTTCTACCTAGCGATTAAACCAATAAAAAATAGCGATCATTCGATAAGTTGGCAGTGAAAGGTTATAAAAATGCGTTTCATGCGAGTGGGCAATGTAGGTGCGGAAATTCCCGTTGTGGTCGATGAAGGAGTCGCCTACGACCTACGGTCGGTAACGCCAGACATCGACCCAAGATTCTTAGAGTCTGGCGGTCTAGACACTACACAGATTGCCTGCCGTGAGGGGTTATTGCCGGTGATCGACATTGCGAACATGCGAATCGGTGCACCGCTGGTGGGGTCGCGCGCAATTATCTGCATCGGACAAAACTATGTGGCTCATGCTGCCGAGTCAGGGTCACAGCCTCCGGTAGAGCCGATTGTTTTTCACAAACATCCGGGGACCATCGTGGGGCCAAATGATGACGTCCACCCAATACCTGGATCAACGACCTTGGATTGGGAAGTTGAGTTAGCGGTGGTCTTAAAGAAGCGGGCTAAGAGTTTGGCTTCAGAGACTGATGCGCTGGAATGCATTGCAGGAATTACGATTTCGAATGACGTGAGTGATCGTCATTGGCAAATCGACAGATCCGGTGGCCAGTGGTCTAAAGGAAAATCTTGGGAAACTTTTAATCCGCTCGGCCCTTATCTACTGCCCATGAATTCGGAAGTTGACCTACAGAACTTACGACTTCAGTCGTGGGTGAACGGTCAAGCCCGGCAAGACTCCTCAACAAATGACATGATCTTCAGCGTGGCCAACATAATTCAGCATTTGAGTCACGTGATTTTGCTGGAGGCCGGTGACATCATAAATACGGGCACGCCACAAGGTGTTGCACTATCCGGACGATTCCCCTACTTAGTTCCTGGCGATGTAGTGAGACTCGCTATCACTGGTTTAGGAACTCAAGAGCAGTGTGTCGTTGAATCAAGTTAGGTCAATCTTCTAGAATCCAAAAACGCAGCTCTGATGGGTAATCCGCACTATGAAAGATGGTTTGATTTGCCATTCTCATGTCTGCCCAAGCTGCTTCGCTAGGTGACTGCCGGGTGCCGGGTGTGCGGTCAAATGCCGGGAAATTACTACTTGCAACTTCCAATCTAATGCGGTGTCCGGTTTCAAACCTTGCAGCAATATTTCCTAGATCAATGGAGAATTCGTAGATTTCACCAGGTTGAAGGAATGCGTCATCGCCGCCATTTCGGTGGCGAGCACGGATGATTCCATCGCAAATATTGGCGGTTCGGCCGTCGGAGGCAACGTCAACCAACTTTGCTGTGAAATCGGTGTCTTCGGCAGAAGATGACGCATACAAAACAAGCTCAACAGGCCCGGTAATGGTGACGGGTCGCTGGAGTTCGTCAGTAGTGAAAACCAGAACATCGTTGCGAGCTTCCACATCTGATTGATCTGCCGGGCCCATCGGACTCACGAAAGAGAAGCAACATGATCGCCCACCTCTGCTAGGAACTGGGTCGAGCGGATTGTGGATATATCTGTCTGGCTCGCTCAAGCCTGAGGGCGATAGCGCGAGAATGCCGTCACCATTGATCGAATTTGCGGAACCGTGACTGTCAAGAAAATAGGAGGAAGCCCGGGTCTCGGAGGGGGGCCAAGTGGTTGCAGTTCGCCATGTGTTGTCACCCAGCACAAAATAGTCAATTGAAGTTTTTGGTTTAGGGAGGTCATCGCGGCACCAAGTGTCAGCCCACTGCAGAACCCAGTCATTGGCATGAGACTTAGCATTTTCGCCGAAGTCACGAATTCCTACGTTAGGCGACCAGGGCATATGCCACCAAGGACCAATTACCAGGCGCTGCGGCACGTCCAAGGCTTCCATTGCAGCAAATGTCTCAAAAGTGGAGTCACAGAAGATGTCATACCAACCGGCAATATGCATTGCCGGGGTTTCCCAAATGATTTCATCTGGTCTGGCTCCACGCGCATTCCAATAAGAATCAGCGGTGCGGTGTTCCAGCCATTCGCCGAAGTAAGGCGCTAATTCGCGGGGAAAAGCCGGGAAGGAGGCCGTTGGCAAGGCGGAAAAATTCGAGCCCACGCCGGGTAGCCCAAGCAAAATCTGCTCGGCTGTCGGGAGATCGTTCATTCTGATTGCAGCATCCATGCTCAGGAAGTACGCCCAGTAGGAGACGAATGCCCATTGCAGTGCCCCGCCCCGATACGTCCATTTGTCGTAGAAATTCACTGCAGCGTGGGCTGGAATGATGCAGGCGAGGTGGGGTGGTCGCTGAGATGCCGCAAGGAGTTGGGTTGCTCCGACATAGGAGAACCCATACATCGCAACTCGTCCCGAGCATGCGGGCAGCCCCGCAACCCACTCAACGGTGTCGTAGCCATCTTCAGCCTCGTGTAGGAAGGGGTCAAAGTTGCCTTCCGAGGCTCCTCTTCCTCGAACATCTTGGACAACAACGAGATATCCGCGAGCTGCGAACCAGGCTGGATGCGCATACACGTTTGTCTCGGCGAGTTCTTTTGCATAAGGAAGGCGCATGAGGAGCGCTGGTGCTGGTTCACCGGTGGCGGGGTGGTAGATATCTGCTTTTAGTTGGCACCCGTCTCGCATCGGCACATTGACATCTGACTCGACCCAAACATCGGTAATTGACACAGGATCATTCTATTTTGTTACTGGGAGCAACGTTCCAAAATGCCACAATTCGCAAGGCACTTTCCATCCTGATTCGAAAGTATTTATCGCGAAATCTTGCCAACCCAATTAACTTCGAACCGGTACCCGGTCAGGTAAATCCAATTGGCGGCTTGACATCACGGGCAACGGTCTGCACACATTTGGACTGGTGGCGTTAGGGTTTGCGTTGTGTCTCCCGAAGATTCTGTATTGGCAGCCTGCGAGGCCGCATTAAGCGACCGAGATATTGTGACCGACCCGGATATTTTGCGTTCCTATTCCCGTGATCGATCAACGGGTTCGGCTGCCGGTGAACCATTTGCAGCGGTATTTCCTCGCTCCACCGAAGAAGTGTCTGCCGTTATGGCTGCGGCCCATGCTTTCCGAGTACCCGTTATTCCTCGTGGTGCTGGCTCAGGTTTGAGCGGTGGTAGTAATGCAATCGATGGTTCACTCGTTCTCTGTGTTGAACGAATGAGTGATGTTCTTGCCGTTAATGTTGACGACGGGTACGTTGAAACTCAACCAGGAATTATGAATACTGAATTACGTGAATACGTTGCCCGCTCTGGAATGTGGTACGCGCCAGACCCGGCAAGTAAGGATTTCTGTTCAATTGGTGGAAATGTCAACACCAATGCCGGCGGATTGTGTTGTGTGAAATACGGCGTCACCCGTGATGCGGTACTAGGCCTTGAAGTAGTGATGGCGGACGGGCAGATAACTCGCCTAGGCCGACGCACTATTAAAGGAGTTGCCGGGTACGACTTAGCGGGGCTCATGGTCGGTTCGGGTGGAACCTTGGGAATTGTCACCATGGCAAGGTTGCGGTTACGCCCCATGCCTGCGCCCGCGACTACGGCCGTTGCAATTTTTGACAATGTAGCTGATGCCGGGCGAGCGTCATCGGCCATCATGTCTGAACTGACACCAAGCATGCTGGAACTCATGGATCAGCAAACCCTTCAGGTGGTAGAAAGTTGGCGCCCCATGGGTCTTGATACCAGTGCAGGGGCACTTCTGGTGGCCCAAACCGATTCCGGGCTCGGCAGTTCACTGGCCGACGCGGATCGACTGATGCAGATTTGCGAGCAGCACGGCGCCAGCCTTACTCACCGATCTGAAGACGAAGCTGAATCTGAAATGCTTCTCGGGGCCCGGAGAATGGCCATTCTTGCTATTGAAGCTAAAGGCGATTGGTTGCTCGACGACATTGCGGTGCCTCGATCCAATCTTGCTGAGGCCATGGTGCGCATTCAAGACATTGCAGCACACCGGGACGTGACCATTTGCACATTTGGTCACGCAGGCGACGGAAACCTGCACCCGACAATCGTGACCGAACGAGGGGATGAACAGGCCGCTGCCAGAGGATTGCTGGCTTTCGATGACATTTTGGAAGTTGCGCTCGCCTTAGATGGAACCGTTACCGGTGAACACGGAGTGGGCAATCTCAAGAGGGAGGCGCTGGCTCAAGAATTGGATGACGTGGCTATTGGTCTACATGCCCGAATCAAAAGCGCCTGGGATCCACTGGGAATTTTAAATCCAGGGAAATTACTGCCACGCTGGTAATTTTCCGGGACCAGCTGACCCCGTGCCCCCGGAGCGGCATCTTGGCAAAGGCCGGGCAGCAGGACACTCACCTGAAACGCAGATCCACAACATCTGGCGTACACTTGGCACTCACGGCTCGAGAGTGCTAACGCATGGCCCTCCGGCTGCACCCGGGTAAAGTTCAGGAGGTCGCCATGCTGGAAGAGCGACGGCTGGCTGTTCTGAAGGCGATTGTGCAAGATTATGTGGCCACCCATGAACCCGTTGGTTCCAAGGGCTTGGTCGATCGACATCAATTAGGTGTCTCACCGGCCACTATCCGCAATGACATGGCCGCCCTCGAAGAAGAGGGGTACATCACCGCACCGCACACATCCGCGGGGCGAGTCCCCACCGATCGGGGGTACCGGTTATTTGTGGACCAACTCTCGCAGGTTAAGCCGCTCAGTACCGCGGAGCGCAAGGGTATTGATCGTTTCCTTGGCGAAGCTGCCGACCTTGACGATGTCATGAGTCGAACTGTTCGCCTGCTCGCACAATTAACCAAGCAGGTCGCCGTTGTGCAATACCCGTCACTTTCTCGAAGCCATGTACGTCGCATTGAGTTCATTAAAGTTACCGATCACAAAATCATGATCATTTTGATTGTAGACAGCGGGCGGGTGGAGCAACGGGTAGTAGATTGCTCGGTGCCTGTTCAAGAAGAACTGCTTACAGATTTGCGTTCCCGGCTATCCGCCGCGGTCACCGATCAACCATTCTCGTCAATCCCAACTCGAATCGAAGATCTCGACGAAGGATTTGACCCCACCAGTCAGCCTTTGGTGCGAGCCGTCATTGCATCGATTCTGGAAACCGTGACCGAAAAGCTCGACGAACGAATTGTCCTGGGAGGCACGTCCAATCTTGCTCACTACAACGACGTTTTTGCCATGAGCATTCAGCCGGTCCTCGAAGCATTAGAGGAACAGGTGGTACTCCTTCGGCTCCTGGGTGAGGCTAGCCCCAATCAAAAAGTTTCGGTTCGTATTGGCCATGAAAATGAATATGTTGGCCTCAATTCCACATCGGTGGTGACCTCACAATACGGTCGCGAGAATTCCCCGGTAGCCTCACTGGGGGTGGTGGGTCCAACCCACATGGATTACCCCGGAACCATGAGTGCTGTACAGGCGGTTGCCCAGTACGTCAGTCGAATTTTGTCCGAGAACTAGGTCGAGTGAGAGAAGTGTCAGCAGACTATTACGCGCTCTTGGGCGTGAGCCGTGATGCTAGCCCTGAGGAAATCAAGAAGGCATATCGCAAACTTGCGCGGGAACTGCACCCCGATGTCAATCCGGATTTGGAGCACCAAGAGAAATTCAAGATGGTCACGGCCGCCTATGAAGTTCTCAGCGATCCCGAAAAGCGCCAAATGTATGACCTGGGTGGGGATCCACTCAACAATCGCGGTGGCGGGTTTTCCGGGGGCTTTGATTTTGGCGATGTCATGGATGCGTTCTTTGGTGGCCGCGCTCAGCGTCGTGGCCCACGTGGTCGTGCCCGTCGAGGGCAAGATGCCCTGATCAGCATCACAATTGATTTGAAATCGGCAGTGTTCGGTGAAACACGGGAAATTACCGTTGACACTGCCATTGCTTGTGGGCAGTGCAAAGCATCTGGTCTGGCACAAGGATCTGAACCTGCGAACTGCGCCATGTGCAAGGGGCGCGGTGAGATCCAGTCGGTGCAGCAATCATTCCTGGGACAGGTCATGACCTCGCGGCCCTGCCCCGCCTGCCAAGGTTTTGGCACCACGATCCCGCACCCATGTGTGGAGTGCTCG
>CAITYI010000069.1 GCA_903896585.1 uncultured bacterium | reverse complement strand
GATCAAAAGCATGTCCAATCCCGCTTGTTGCAGTATCGATTCAACTCCGGAAATCACCTCGGAAAAAAACCAGCGAGATATATATGGCGTAATTACCGCGATGCTCCCGGTGCGGCCCGATGCCAACCGAGAGGCACTCGGTGAAATGACGTAGTCCAGCTCAGCCGCCACAACTTTCACTTTTTCACGGGTGGCATGATCAACATTGGGAAGACCTCGCAGCGCACGTGAAACGGTTGCGGTGGAGACACCAGCGGCCGCGGCGACATCTCGAATCGTGATACTCACTCAACACCTCCTGTTTGTCTCCGCGCACCAGACCGATCTGCTTGTCGTTGAGAACGGTCGTTTCAATGGCTGCAAGCGTATACATGAACAGGGTTTTCGGATGGGTTACGAGAAAATCATGCTGTGAAACGGGCCACTACGCCATCGAGGAGATCGTGCTCGCTGACTACCACTCGGGGGAAGTTGAGCTGCCGCATCGATTCCCGCAGAATCAGCGCTCCACCGCCAATCACATCGACTCGACCTGGGTGCATGAATCCCAGTTGAGCACGTTCAGCACGCGACATGTGTATCAATTGATCTGTGACCCACTCAACCTGTTCCAAGGAAAGAACGGCGCCGTGGATTGCCGTCGCGTTGTATTCATGGAGTCCAAGAGACATGGCAGCCACCGTGGTCACCGAACCTGCAAGGCCAATAAAAGTGTTGGCCGTGTGGATAGGAAGTTGCGAACGTACCTGGCTCAAGCCGCGGTGAATTTCTTCAATCGCCTGTGCAATTTCTGCGTCAGTCGGTGGGTCTGATTGCAGATAACGTTCAGTCATGCGCACACACCCAATATTTATGCTGTGAGCAATGAACGTGGAAGTCGAATTACGCATGACAAATTCGGTGGATCCTCCGCCAATATCAGCGACAACAATCGGTTGTTCCGGCTCCGGATCAAAGCCGGATATGGCTCCAAGATAAGAAAGTTCTGCTTCTTCTGTTCCGCTGATAATTTCAGGTGTGACTCCCAAAATGGATTCAACACCCTTAATGAATTCACCCCTGTTGCTGACATCCCGACTTGCAGATGTCGCAATAAATCTAATTGTTCGAACATTGAACTGCGCAATCGTTTGGGCATATTCTCGGCAGGCCGTAAATGTTCTATCCAATGCTTGTTGACTGAACTCTCCTGTTCGGTCAACACCTTCCCCTAACCGAACCGTGCGCATTTCCCGGATCAAATCTTTCATCTGGCCACCGGGAGAAACTACAGCGACAAGAAGTCGGATGGCGTTGGTTCCGCAATCGATAACCGCTACCGGTTCATTCATGACAGCAAGGTTCCGTTAACCACCATGGTTCTAATATCGCCAATGCTTGATCCCCAAATGGATTGACACCTGGCCCTACCGCTAGGGAATGTCCAATCAGCACATGAAGGCACTTAACGCGTGAGGGCATACCACCTGCACTGATGCCATCAAGTTCCTCCACCCGCCCAAGTGATTCCCGATCAGCCAGATAACTTTCATGTGCTTGGTGGTATTTCTGTGCCAGTTCGGGATCTTGTTGAAGTTGCTCTTGCATTTCGCGCATGAGTCCTGAACTTTCCAAAGTTCCAATCACTCCGGCAAGCCGGGGACAGGTGATGTAGTAAGTGGTGGGAAATGGAGTGCCATCAGGCAAACGCGGTTCGGTGCTGACAACAAGAGGTGCGGTGCATTCACAACGGGCAACCACGGATACTAAACCGCGTGGTTCCCGTCCCAATTGCTGCCAGATGATTTCTCGATCTCGATCGCTGACCACTGTGACACTCTAGATGTCGAATTAATTGGTCGGCTCTACTGAGTCATCGGCTTCTTGTACCGCTCCCCACAATTGCACGAACCAGGAAGGTTTTTGCTGAGCCGCCATTTCTGAGATTGTTTCAGCGGCTGGGCGTCCATCCGCCCCGAGTGCGACATAACCGATCTCACCAGGTTTCACAAAATGCAGTCGGCGTCGAGCTTCCGCAGCAATGAATGCCGGGTCCTGCCACCGTTGCTGGGTTAACTGCAATTCATTGACCCGCTCTTGGGTCACCGCAATTTGGGCTTGTAATTGTGCAATTTCTGCTCGCTGACCGAACCAATTTCTAACCGGTACCGCCAACATCACGCCAATGACACCCAGGGTTATCACCAGAATCACCGCCCGACCGGTGAAGGATCCGGCTGCCCTGGACGCAGGTGAAGGTGGACGGGGAGCCGCCGTCTTCTGCGTGGATTCGGAATTCACGTCCCAATAGTCACACGG
>CAITYI010000068.1 GCA_903896585.1 uncultured bacterium | reverse complement strand
GAACTCCCCCGAATCTCTCGCCGAATCGCCGCTATTGCCGAATCGGCCACCCTTGCCGTAGATGCCAAGGCAAAGGCCCTTGCCGCCGCCGGCCGGCCGGTAATTGGTTTTGGTGCGGGTGAGCCCGATTTCCCCACTCCCGACTACATTGTTGAAGCAGCCGTTGCAGCATGCCGAGAAGTCAAATGGCACCGTTACACGCCCGCAGGAGGACTTCCCGAACTCAAAGAAGCAATCGCCATAAAAACGGCACGCGATTCCGGGTACGCGGTGAGTGCATCGCAGGTACTGGTGACTAACGGCGGCAAGCAAGCGCTCTATAACGCATTTGCCACCCTGCTAGATCCGGGCGACGAAGTGCTTCTTCCCGCTCCGTACTGGACCACCTATCCCGAATCGATCATGTTGGCTGGTGGCACACCCGTCATTGTCATGACGGACGAAGAATCCGGATACCTCGCCAGCATTGAGCAACTTGAAGCGGCGTTAACATCCCGCACCAAGGCGCTCGTTTTTGTTTCACCCTCTAATCCAACCGGTGCGGTGTACCCGCCAGAATTGGTGAAAGCAATTGGTGAGTGGGCCTTAGCCAAGGGCATTTGGGTGATCACCGATGAAATTTATGAACACCTGGTGTACGGCGATGCGCGTTTCGCATCCATGCCTGCCTTGGTGCCTGACCTTGCGGATCGCTGCGTTGTGATCAATGGTGTTGCCAAGACGTACGCCATGACCGGTTGGCGAGTGGGCTGGATGATTGCACCCACCGATGTCACCAAAGCCGCAACAAACTTGCAGTCACATGCAACCTCCAATGTCGCCAATGTTTCACAGGTAGCCGCACTTGCCGCCGTGAGCGGCAATCTTGATGCAGTCCATGAAATGAAAGTGGCCTTTGATCGCCGTCGTCTTTTGATTGTCGATCTACTTAATGCAATCCCCGGAGTCACCTGCCCCACTCCAGAAGGCGCCTTCTACGCGTACCCGTCTGTAAAGGGCCTCATGGGTAAAAGCATTGATGGCACCGTGGTGAATTCTTCTGCAGAACTTGCTGGCGTGATTCTGGACAAAGTCGAGGTTGCTGTTGTTCCCGGGGAAGCATTTGGTACCCCCGGTTATTTGCGCCTCTCCTACGCTACCTCGGATCAAAAGATCACTGAGGGACTGGCCCGCATGCACGAGTTGCTTAGGTCAGCGAAGTAAATCGCTCAGTGCGCAATTCACCAGAATAGGTTCAACTTCGAGTTCAATGCCAAATTGTTGAAATACTTTTTGTCGCATGTGACTTGCTAATTCCAATACTTCCTCAGCGCTACCAGAATCGAGATTCGCAATCGCAAGTGAGTGATTCCTGGATACTCGGATGGTTGATTTCTCCGGATGCAATGTAAATCCTTTTGTTACTCCAGAGTTTTCAATCAGCCACGCAGCACTGAGTTTCACATGGCTATCCTCTCTCGGGTCACCCGACCGGAGGGGGTATCGCGGGCAGCCAACGGGAGCCACTCCCCGTTCAACGGTCGGGTTGATGAAAAATGATCCGGTGCTGTTGGAATCAGCATCGCTGATATCCACCACCATGCTTTTGCTCCCGCGCAACTTGATTACTGAATCGCGCACGACAGCGGCGGGAACTCGATCACCCACCGACACATTGAGGACCGTTGCTAACTGGGGATACTTCACTTCAATCTCTACCGTTGGCGTGAGCCGATACGTTACGGCCAAAACAACGTACTGATCCGGTTGCATTTTGAAGATACTTGAGCGATATGCGAATGCACACTGATCCGGTTGCATTTCGGATTGACACAGGGTCTCTCGGTCCAAAACTGAAACACTTTCAATCAGGTCCGAAATTTCAACGCCATATGCACCAATATTTTGAATGGGTGTTGCACCAACTGTGCCGGGAATCCCAGAAAGTGGTGTAAATTCACCGAAGCCGCGATCGAGTGCGTCAACAATAAATTCCTCCCAGTCTTCACCTGCAGATACGCGGACTCGGTCTTCAGACCACTGCATACCGGTCGTGGCCACAACAATTACCGTGCCATCGAATTCCGAATCGGAACAAACAACATTGCTGCCACCACCGAGAATGAGTAGCGGGCTTCCAATATTGCGACACTCTGCCACCAGCTCGACCAGTTCAGCTTCGGTCGTGACCCGAACGACACGTTGGGCGGTGCCACCGACTTTGAGGGTGGTGAGTTCACTTAGCGCGACGTCCAAAAATTCAACGGCCATGTGGGGGGCTACTCCTGCCCGGCTGAATGCAAGATGTGAGTCTTACCGCGATAGGACTGCAATAACCGGTCGTAGGTTTTCTTGCTCTGTTGGTCGCGATACTCAGGCTCAGAATCGTGGTAGCCATGATGCCGATCTTGATGAACTGGCAATTCACTATCT
>CAITYI010000067.1 GCA_903896585.1 uncultured bacterium | reverse complement strand
GGGTCCACGGTTTCCCGATCCGAGGCTATTTCGGCCAAGAAAGTTGTTCCCTGCTGGTCAGGAACTGATGCCACTGCAGAATTCACGGTTCGAGTGGGCACCGTGACTGACCGGAACGCATTGGGCAAAAACAAGCGTGCGGTAATTGCTTGGGTGCAGCCAACGCCGGCAACAACTGATGTTTCTGGAACAAGTTACCCGGCGGATAGAGGCCGGTTCATCCTCAATGGGGATATCACCTGCTCCTCCAAAAATGGTAAAAACTTTTTTCTTCCGATTTTGTAATGCCCAACTAAATACCCGCAAGAGTTTTGTACTCATAGGCATGATGGAGCACCCATGAGTTTTTATTCAACGGTTGCGCGCCAGTCGCTGGTGGTGCTGTCGTTGGCATGCTTGTTGGTTTTACCAGGTTTGATCGTTCAAGCCAATGAGCCAGAGGCGCAGCTGCTGGCGGTCAGCGATAGCCGTTCCTTCACGGTGGGAGAACCACTTCGACCCATTAGCAGCATGATCGTTAAGTACAAGGCCACTATCCTGGGACTTCTACACTTTTAGGTGTTCTCTTTCTCTCTCTAACGTTGTTTCCACGATAACCCTGTTCTTCGATTTGGAATTGAATCGCTCTGGGTTTTGTACCAGGTGAGGGTAATCCGAACTGCGCGATGGCCTGTCGTGAGGACGAGCTGCCCTCTCTCGGGTGTGATGTGGAGGGAGGCCAGCCGAAGATTCTTTGATGTGCCCTCAAAAGTGATTAATCTGTTGGGTTCTTTGGCTGTGTTAAGGTTTCAATGTATTCCGCAAGTTTGGGAAAAAGGAAGGTAACTGGATGAAACCGTCAGCTCGCCAAATGTCTGCGCTGGTATCAGTAGCGGTGCTGTCTTTCTTCCTGAGTGCTTGCGGTTCGGATGCGCCGGAGGCAGTAGATGTCCCCACTTCAACAACATCGAGTGAGACCTCAGTCAAAGGGTCCGCGGCTTCAGAGGATTCCCTTGAAACTGAGCAAACTGGGGAAGAGGTTGAGGCCTTAGGGAGTTTTCCCAAAGGAGAGATAAAAGTAGTTACCGACGCCAATTTCAGCAAAGAAGTCCTCATGAGTGACAAGCCGGTGCTGGTCGAATTTTGGGCCGAGTGGTGTGGCCCATGCAGGATGATTGACCCGATCCTTCAAGAGATCGCAGCTGAGCAAGATTCCTTGATCATTGCCAAAATAAATGTGGACGAGAACACCTCCACCCCAAGCACCTATGGCATAACCTCCATTCCGACTTTGCATGTGTACCAGGGTGGCCAGATTGTGAAAACAATTATTGGCGCGAAACCCAAAGCCGCATTACTCGCTGATCTACAGCCGTACCTGTAGGCGGGTAAGTACAAATTCCTCTGCCTTGGTTCCACCGGAGGCTGGCGTAAAGTTTTGCGCCCGTGCCATGAATGTCTTTGGCGCTGACGGGAAATTGATTGGTGAGGGTGTTTACAACAAAGCTGCTAGGGAATGTCGCTACCGCTAGCAGCGGGCTTCGCGTTCGTCCGGTCCGGGTTTTCTGTTCTATTCACCAGTTTACCTGTTGAGCGCATTCGGTTTTTTGCTTACATATTGCCGATTAAGTTGGTAAGTATTGCGAACACTCGCCGATTACATCTGATCCGTTGCACCACAACCGTCGATGTCACTCAACCGTCGTTGCCGAACTCGCTCCGTTCTCTATTCCGCTGCGTTGTTCATGTTGAGTCCGGAATCGACACGTCCTTCGACACGTCCTTCAACACGTACCGACACTCGGCAAGGTAGGCGTTACTCGCACTCTTATATTCATCCCACATACTTGATGAAATAGAGCCCTCAGCACTAGCAGTTTCTCCGGCATCGTATTTAACGCGCTGCTCAAGCAGTTGCTGAGCAAAGACCGCGATCGCCGCACTTGCTTCAGAAAGTAGCAACCACCTCTCGTTTAATGCAGCGGCCTGACCTGCCAATTGGCTTCGGACAAGCGCAGTATTCGCGAGCGTTGCTAGCTCCGTGGGCGTGCTGGTATTGGGATTGAACCCTTCTCTTGATTGGACAGTGTCCGAAGTGCACGCTTGTACTGCCAAGCCCTTGGCCTCTACATCTTTGTCTGCACCCACGGAACAGGCGCTTAAAGAAAAACATAGGCTTGCACTTAAGACAATCCAAAGACCGGCCAATTCGGCTCTCATCACGTTTACATGTTACGAGTGCTCGGCAGCGAACATCACATCAGAGTTGGCCCATGATTGACATTTGGTCCGCTCGGGGGGGCCAACCTTGCTCCCAACTTGCTCCCAAGCTGCCACACCTCAGCAGTAGAAGGCATCCTGATTGCCGATGGTCCCCCGCGTGAGGGACACGGGAGGCGAATCGCCTCCATTTAAGCCGGGAAGGATCGTGCTCACGGTAGGTGAGGCCCACGCCAGCGGGGCAGTGGCCTTGGGGTCCTTCACCCTGATCTTGGCAACCGACACATATATAACTGTCTTGGCCTTAGTGGTGCCGTTCCAGCAGGGTGAGCCCTCTTGACGATTCTTCGCCTGGGCTGTGGACACTTTCGTACCAACCGGGGCTGCATTTGTGCCAGCGAGCGAGTCGGAGCCGAGAACTATGTTGGTCACGTAGTCGGTAAAGCCTTCCCACGGGGCGCTGATCGTGAAACTGACACCTTGAGTCGATTTCGTGGGAATG
>CAITYI010000066.1 GCA_903896585.1 uncultured bacterium | reverse complement strand
GAGTCATTCCAACAAAAACTGGCCCTGATCAATACCCCAATTCCCACCGAGTTCCTGGCCATGACCCCGTATCTGGTCACGATCATTGTGGTGGCGGGTCTGGTGGGTCGCGCGCGTCCGCCGGCCGCTGACGGCCAACCATTTGAGAAGCAGTAAGAATACTGCCATGACAACCAAAGAGCAGTGGGCTCAATTACAGGTCGCTGCAGAAGAGATTATGACTAAGGCCTACGCCCCCTACTCCCGATTCAAAGTGGGAGTTGCAGGACTGATGGACGACGACCGAATCGTGGTCGGGTGCAATGTGGAAAATGCCGCGTACGGTGTGGGGTTGTGTGCGGAGTGCGGAATGATTTCTAGCATTCACGCCACCGGCGGTGGCAAACTCGTGGCCATTACTTGTGTGGATCAACACGGTAGCTCATTGATGCCCTGCGGCCGCTGCCGTCAATTACTGTGGGAGAACGGCAAACCGACCACTCAGATCACGACTCCCGAGGGCATCAAGACCCTTTCGGAGATACTTCCGCAGGCCTTTGGTCCCGAAGATCTCGCCGCACGTGCCGAGGATCAATTGCAAATGGATCAATCATGAATCTGTCGAAATCATTTGCTGCACCGGAACCCTTCGCGGCCGTTGACATTATTCGAGCAAAGCGCGATCACCACGAATTAACCACCGATCAAATCAATTGGACAATCGACGCATACACGCGCGGAGCTATTGCCGATGAACAAATGGCGGCTCTTGCCATGGCGATTCTTCTCAACGGCATGAATTCCCGCGAGATTGTGGAGTGGACCACCGCCATGATTAACAGTGGTGAGCGCATGGATTTCAGTGATCTGTCCCAACCCACCGTGGACAAACACTCCACCGGTGGGGTGGGTGACAAAATCACTCTTCCACTTGCACCACTTGTTGCCGCCTGTGGTGCTGCGGTTCCGCAACTGTCCGGTCGCGGCCTCGGCCACACCGGTGGCACCCTTGACAAAATGGAAAGCATCAAGGGTTGGCGAGCTGACCTCACCAACAGTGAAATGCACCAGATCCTGCAGGATGTCGGCGTGGTGATCTGCGCAGCGGGCCCGGGTCTTGCCCCCGCTGACAAAAAACTTTATGCATTGCGCGATGTCACGGGAACGGTGGAAGCAATTCCCCTGATTGCATCTAGCATCATGAGCAAAAAGATCGCCGAAGGTGCGGGGGGATTGGTTCTCGATGTTAAAACCGGCAATGGCGCATTCATGTGGGATCCGGACAAGGCTCGTGAACTTGCCCGCACCATGGTTAACCTCGGCAATGACGCAGGTGTGAAAACAACAGCGTTGATCACCGCCATGGATGTTCCGCTGGGCATGGCGGTGGGTAACGCCCTCGAGGTCCAGGAAAGTATTGAGGTTCTCCAGGGTGGTGGCCCCGCCGATGTCCGTGAACTCACCCTCACCCTTGCCCGCGAGATGCTCCAACTTGCCGGCATTGACACTAACCCGGCAGAAAAGCTCGACAACGGTCAAGCATTTGATGTCTGGCAGCGCATGGTGGCTGCCCAAGGTGGCGACAACAACGCGCCACTGCCTACCGCCACGTTCAATCACATCGTCACGGCAACTGAATCCGGAACCATCACCACCATGAATGCCCTTGCAATTGGCATTGCCGCGTGGCGACTGGGTGCAGGTCGGGCCCGCAAAGAAGACCAGGTCAGTGCCGGTGCCGGAATCATGTTGCATAAAAAACCCGGTGATCAGATCACGGCGGGTGAACCACTCTTGACCATGTTCACCGACGAGGAACCACGTTTCGAACTGGCCCAACAAGCACTCAACGACGCTCCAATCACTATTGGTTCCGCGAACGAGGTCAATAGATTGCCCCTCATCATCGAAAAAATCACCTAAGGAAATCTATGCCTGAATTAATCCCAGGACCCGTCCAGATTCCGGTGCCTGGCGGTAAAATGATTCAAGAGTTTGCCGGCCACGCATCTACCGGCGATGATTCCGTGTCGATCGCCCTGATGGTGGCTCCTGCCGGTTGGGGTGAGCCGGTGCAAACCCCGGAATTTGATGAATTCACCGTGGTAGTTGACGGCTCGCTCACGGTCGACAGCGAGCAAGGACCTATTCACGTGATGGCGGGGCAAGCGGTCATTGCCCGCAGTGGCGAGTGGGTT
>CAITYI010000065.1 GCA_903896585.1 uncultured bacterium | reverse complement strand
CTCAACCGCACCGGTCGATTGCTGTTCGTACCGAACACGGGTGGCTCCTCCGTCACCGTGATCAATGTGGTTCAAGGCAAGGTGAGCAGCACGATTGCCACGCAGCCCAAGCCCGTGCAGGTTATCCTCGGGCCACAACCCCTGGTCCTCAGCGAGTCAGGTTTCTTGCAAAACTTGCTACCGAAAGCGCCGGTGGCTAAGACGCCCGAATAGGGACCCCTGAATAGGGGGGTGCCCATTAGCAAACTGGTGATTAGCCTTACAACACTCAATCCGAAGGTGCCCATGACACAGGAATACGTTTTCGTTCTCTTAGATGATCACGCCCTGGTCCGGGACGGCATCGAACGCCAACTGATTGCAGATTTTCCCACGTGCACCTTTCTTTATTCAGGGGATTCACTTTCAGCTGCACTCGCCGCCGTGAGTTCAGCCCCCCATTGCGACTGCGCTGTTGTTGACCTGGACCTCGGTGACGAAACCCCGGTCGCTGAGACGGTGTCAGCTTTTGCGGTTCGAGATATTCCCGTTGTTGTGGTGAGTGCAATGGCCCGCCCGGAAGTCCTTCAGGCCGCGCTTGCCGCGGGTGCGCGAGCATTCGTTGCAAAGCGTTCGAACCTGGGCCAGTTGAGTAAAGCGGTGAACGCGGTTCTCAATGGAGATACCTGGATCCCGCCGGATCTCGCGGGTGCGGTCCTTCATTCGCAGTCGAATGTCGACCTGTCTGCGCAGGAAAAACGGGCGCTCGTGCTGTACGCCTCGGGGCTGACTCTTGAGATGGTGGCCAGACGCATGAACATCACTCCCAACACGGTCAAGCACTATCTCGATTGCGTGCGAGACAAGTACACCCGCGTCGGAATATCGGCACGAACCAAGGTGCAACTCAACCAAGTCGCCCGCAAAGAGGGACTGCTGCCCTAACCCGGTATCGAGGCTATGACATCCTTTCGGGGTGCCAGCCCAGAATGCCAACTATGAACGACCCCCTCTGGCCACAGTTCTGTTCACAGTTGGACGGACTGCCCTAGTTGCTGCTGGCACCGTGATCTTCCTTCCCTCGGCCGTTTTCCTCGCCTTCGGCAGAACATCCGAATTGGCCGACTGGATCGCGTGGCTCATTCCACTTGTTGTGTGGTTGGCGGGTCTTATCCCCTCAATTCGAAAGCAACGCGCAATCGTCCAAACCGCGGCCGGGTTCTTACTCGTGCTGATGGTTTTTATCGTCCCCGGTGCCGGGGCGTGGATATCTGTTACCACTGTTTGCTTCGCGACAATCGTGGGCGCGGTTTTCAACCTGTCAACTCGCTCAGCAACCGCTGTCGTATTCATTGCAGCCGCCTTAAATGGATTGGCCGCGCTCACACTTGGCTTATCCGGCAGCCTCTTTGGAATCATGCAGTTTGCACCGTGGGCTGGCCCACTTCTCCAGATAATGGCCGGCGGCGGTCTGGTGATTGCTTGGCATAGTTGGATGCGCAACGTCACCATCGCCGATCAAGAGTTCGAAGCGATTCGCCGGTCCGCGGAGTCCGAGCAACAGGCTTCGGCCGCTCAGAAGGGTGCCGATGCCGTTGCGCGACGCATTCATGAAACCATTTTGAACACACTTGCCGCCGTCTCCATGGGTGTCGATGTATCTGAGCGCGAGCAAGCAGTTCGCGCCTGCCAGCGCGATCTCAATCAGATGGAGCGCAATCTCCAACAACTCCCTGATTCCAATGTCGAACAAATCATAAATACCGCTCTGCTGACACTTCAGCCTTCTTCGCTGACCTGCACCCTGACAATTACCGGCGATCGCACGGTTGAATCCGCAATTGCAAACCCGCTGCACGATGCTCTCGTTGAGGCGCTGCGTAATGTTGAACGGCACTCGGGAAATCTCAACGCCGACATCACCGTGGAGGTCACACGTGATGTGATCACGCTCAGTGTCAACGACCACGGGGTTGGTCCAGCAGACTTCTCCGACGAACGCTTCGGTTTGCGCAATGCGATTCGAGCCAACATGAAGGGCATTAACGGCTCGGCACAACTCCTGCGCAATCCGCAGGGGGGAACCACGGTCATTTTGACCGCACCCGTTCGACTCCATCGGGATGTAATTGTTCCCACGTTCCCAATTCTTGGTGCTGCAGATGCAACCACCATTGGGCGGCTCGGTGCTGCTGGAACCAATCTCTTCATGCTGGTGATCCTGCTCCCGGTCATTCGCGATCTACCCAACCCAGGGCTGCTTGCCGCCGCGAACATTGCCTACATCGCAACGATTCTGGCCCTCACCCTGGCGTGGACCACAAAGGCTCGACCATTGCTGACCTGGCTCGCAATTGCGCTACTCGCCGGTCCGCTCATTGCAGTCAGTGTCAACCCACTCACGTGCGCCGCGTCTCCGGCCGTCCAAGCACTCATCACCGGTGCATCCGGTGGTGCACTACTGCTCCTGCTGGTGGCGAAGAACTCTCTTCCTCAGCGCGCCCTCATTTTCGGTCTAGGAACAATTGGACTGGCAGCTGTCACAATGCAAATGCCGGATGATTGTCGAATCGAAACGGCACTGACCGGGGGAATCCAAGTTGTTTACCTCGCCGCTCTCATCATGGTGTTGTCCTGGATTGATCTTCGATTCGAATCTCAGCGCACGGCATCACTACAGGCTTGGGCGTCATTTGTTCATGAACAAGCGAACCTCGAACACCAAGCAGCAATCACCCGCGGTTGGTCAAATGTTGGCACCAGCGCCCGTGAACTCCTTGAAAGCATCGCCGATCAAACCTTTCAACCGGACGATCGTGGGGTCCGCGCTCGCGCCGCTGCAGAAAGCGCGGCAATTCGCGTCACCCTCGGCCTCGCCCCAGAAGTGGACGGAGCGTTTGGCATCCTCACTCGCAGACTCGTACGCGCATCCAGCAAGGTTGGCGTGATAATTGACGCCGAAGCTGTCACCCCACTTCACCGTCGGGATCGGCTCCCTGAGGAGATAATCAACTACCTTGAGAACATCATTCTCTCTGCACATAACCAAACAATTACCCTGCGTTCATTTGTCGACGCCGAATACGACGAAATCGTCGTGGTAGTTCCTCACTCCGTCAATGTCAGACCGGTCGTGCAATTCGTTGAGGATGCTGTCCTCCAAACCGAAGCAGATATGGATTCAACCATCATCACGATCCGCCGACCCACACAGCGCGCGGGATAGCCAACGCACCTCGCATAAAGATTCCGCCATCACCGTTGAACCAGAGTGATCAGAGGGTGCGCGTCACTTTCGTGAGCGAGGGTGGATTATCAGGATCGCAACCGAGACGCAGCGCGAGTTCGAGGGCGATGCGCTGCAGGCTGATGACCTGCTCTATGGGTGCCGTGAGTGGGTCAGTGAGTTGGGTAGGAATGGTGACGTGTGCTCTGTGGCCGTGGCCAAGGATCACGAGGGGTGAGTGTGCGTCGCTGATGTCGTTGATCAGTCCGATCATGGAGTCACCCGACTTACCCGGAGGAACAACGATGATCACCGGGGTGTGGGCGGTGATCAGCGTTCGTGGGCCATGCGCAAAATCTGCAGCGCTGTAGCCAAGAGCGGGCAAGCCTGAAGTCTCCATAATCTTCAACGCACCTTCCGAAGCAATGGGTGTGCATGGGCCGCGCCCGATGCAGATGAGGAATTTTGCCCGATCAACAGCCGCTCCCAATAGATCTGCGGCTTCGATGGGAAGGGGTGAGTTAACTGCCTGAGCCACTGCTTGCGCGATCGCAAGACGATCCAGCGGGCGATCAGCAAGTGCGAAGGACAGGTCGGCCAAAGCGGCGCACTCCGCCGTGAAGGACTTAGTTGCTGCCACTGCCTTTTCACGTCCAGCAGAGATGTCAATGACCGCGTTGGCACATGCAGCAAGTGGTGAGTTGGGACTGTTCGTAATCGCTACGACAAAAGCACCACCAGCTCGCAATGCTGTGGCTTCAGCAATGATGTCCGGAGATTCCCCCGATTGGCTGATTGCTAATGCGAGGACGCCCTGGGCCCGAGGCGAGGCCCCGAAAAGCGTTACCGTAGATGGGGACGTGCTGCCCACTGGAATCCCCAACAAAATTTCCAGCAGATACTTGCCATAGTCGGCAGCGCGATCACTCGTTCCCCGCGCCACGGTCAAGACCATGCTGGGCTGAAATTTGCGGATAGATTCGATGAGATCGGTAGACACGAGACCGCCAATATCAGCCCAGCGCTCGAACGCACTTTGCTGTTCGTTGATCTCGGCCCGCATCAGGTTCCCCGCCAGTGCAGCAGAAGTGCTGGTTGAAGTCATCGATCTAGCCAAGGACGACTGACGATGTCTGGACCCTTGGGCCATGGCGGCGTCACGATGCGGTTCTCCGCGGCCGCAATGTACGCGCCCGCCACGATGCCGAGAACCTCCAATCCATCTTGCCCGGTGAGCATCGGTTGCGCATCGCCGGCAAGCACGTCGACAAAGTGCGCAAACTCCCCGAACCAACCCCAGGTATACGCTTCGTCATGCGGAATTCGAACAAGCCCGGTGTTCCGCGTTGTCTTCTCGGCCGCGCCACTTAACCCGACATCGCTGTATGCCAGCAATGATTGACCCCGAGCCAGGTCTGCGCTCACCGATCCTTCGATTCCGAGAACTTCCAATCGTTCGTCGATACCACCCGGTGCAGCCCAAGATGAGTCGATCACGGCGATTACGTCGTTGGCAAAACGCAAGATGATCAGAGAGTGATCCTCAACCGGGTGTTCCCGATGAACAAATGTGTTGAGGTTAGCTGAAACCGAAACCACGGGACTGTTGCCATTTAACCACCGGGTTAAAGCGATACCGTGACAGGCCATATCGAGAACAACTCCGCCGCCCGATTGCGACGGGTCATAGAACCACTGTGCATGTGGACCCCCGTGGCGCTCCCAATGGTTGAGCTGAATAAGTGTTCCGAAGGAGCCATCGTCGATCAACTCTTTCACGCGCACATAGCGTGGAGCGAAGCACAACTGCTCGGCGTAGAGAAGGTGAACTCCGGCCTTCTCGCAGGTGTCCACCATGGCAAGGGCATCGGCATATGTCGGGGCGAGTGGCTTTTCGCAGATACTCGATATTCCCCTGCTTGCCGCCAACTCCACAAGTGGGCGGTGGAGGTAATTGGGTGCTGCAATCGAGATGGCATCGCACGGCACCGAATCGAGAAGTTCTTCAAGTGTGGCGAAAGAGGGAACCGACCAGCGAGCAGAGAATGCCTCCCGGGACTCAGCACTGCGGGAAACCCCTGCGCACACCCGACCCTTACCGGTGCGATTGATCGCTTCAGCATGCAGGTTGCCAGCAAAGGCACCTCCAATGACGGCGATATCGATCATGGTGTCTGCCCCTTCCCCGGAAGTGCACATACTGCCTCCCAGGCAGCATCAGCGAGTTCATTGGTAACAGGGTGGTCGCTAATCCACGAGAAGTCTAGGTTTTCCTGGCGCGCGTAACTGGCAAGGCGAGCGAGATTGGTGCGAAAGGTGACTTCATCGATGCCGACGGCATCCGGATGGGCGAGCGTCCCTGCCTGTTCAATGATTCGGATGGCGCGGTCGGGGTCGTTGCCCTGCACGGTGCTCATGGCAACCACACACATGCTGATCAGTTCCCCGTGCACGAAATGCCTACCGGTGTCCTCTTCAAGTGCGTAGCCAAAGAAATGCTCACTACCTTCTTCGAAACGGGAGTGGCCAGCCGCTGCGCAGGCTGCACCGATACGCCGATACGCCTGCATGAGAAAGTCGATTCCGTTGACATCGCCCACGTTGATCTGAGGAGCTGCTGCCTCCAGATCGTCGAGCAACGAGGCACCCAGTGCTCCAAGCTCGTTATTCCAGGCAGGACCTTCGTGGTGATCGGTCGCGAATCGCCAATCGAATAATCCCGTGTGACACGACAGGATGTCGCCGATGCCGGCACGGTTCAAGCGGTTCGGAGCGGCGGCGATGCGCGGCAGGTCGAGAATCACCTCTTGAGGGCGAACCTTGCCGACGTACACCACGCGACGATCGCGTCGAATGCCCACGGCATCTGTGAACGTTGCATCGACCGATGCGATCGTCGGCATGAACAGCATCGGAATGCCGCGGGTCCAGCCGATGTATTTGGCGGTGTCGATCGCAGTGCCACCACCGATGCCGATCGCAATGGTGGCGCGATCACTGACGCGTGCCGCAAGTGCCTCCAGGTCGGCTTCTTCCATGCTCGTTGCATGGATGACCTGCAAGACACCTGGAATCTCTTCACTCAAAGATGACCAGGGCGGATCATTGACGGCAAACACCGCGGTCGACGCGAACTCACGCGCAACTTCGCATAGGTCGGCATAGCGGATATCAAAGGGGTCCAGGTCAATACTCAACTCAATACTCAACGCCGACCACCGATGCAAGTTCATGGCGCGCTCCGTGCACCTTTTCCAAAGCGCGCGCAACGTCGAGAGCATCTTCTGAGGACCCCATGAGAACCGCGGTGGTGAACCACAATGAAGTAGCCGCCAGCCGGTCGGTGACCGGGAATGACTCCCGCGCGTAGGGCGGGTAATGACTGAAATCGCGGATGCGCGGCGCGAGACCATCGGCGTGCTGGAACAGATCAAAGGAGTGCATTGCCGGATAGGAAGTTGTCAGTGGAAGGCCCTCAGCGAGCAGAGCCGAACGGATCTGATCCCGTGAGCCACCGAACTCCTGCGGATCAACGAACACCACGTAGCAGTAGTTGCCCTGCGAATCACAACCCGGCAAACGCCCCTGCGGGGTCACGCCCGGGATCTTTGCAAGTTCGAGATTGAGCAGATCGGCGTTTGCTGCTCGGTTGATTTGCTGCTCGGGGAACCGAGCCAACTGGCTGCGCAGCACGGCGCCCTGCCATTCGGTCATGCGCCAGTTATCTCCCAATCGGAAGTGACGGTAATACCAGGTGCCGGGATCGCGGCCACAATTCACATAGGAGTTGACTAGGTCGGCTATATCTTGGTGCTTGGTGATGACCGCGCCGCCCTCACCTGCGGTCATCAACTTGCTGGATTGGAAACTGAATGAGCCTGCGTCGCCCAATGTGCCGACATGCTTGCCGTGCCAGGTACTTCCGTGCGCGTGTGCGCAGTCTTCGAGCACGCGGAGTCCACGCTTTGTTGCGATCGCACCAATGGCGTCCATATCCGCAACACTTCCACTCACATGTACGACAACGATTGCCTTGGTTCGGTCGGTGATCGCTGCCTCGATGAGGGTGGGATCGATCGTGCCGGTGAGTGGATCAATATCCACGATGACCGGGATCGCATTAACGCTCAATATCGCCCCGATGGTTGCGAAGAAGCTCCAATCGGGAACGATCACTTCATCGCCCTGACCAACCCCCAAAGCCAGGAGGGCAGCCTCGAGAGTATTGGTGCCATTGGTCATGGCCGTCGCATGCGGAGCACCCGTGAACTCAGCCCACTCGCGCTCAAAGTTGCGCACCTCGGTGCCCTGGTTAGCCCACCAGTTGCGGCTATCCAGAACACGAAGAAGCCCGTCGCGCTCGGAATTGTCGAACTGCGGCCAAGGGGGGTAGGGAATTGAACGCACTGGCGTTCCACCTAGAGCTGCAAGATCACTCATGGCATCCTCCGCTTTCATGTGTTGTGTGTGTGCAATGCGTGATCATGGCGCAATTGTGATCATGGCGAAACCGCGTTCAACCCATAGAGTGCCGCGGCAACCGCACCGACAACGCCCGAGCGCTCCCCTAATTGTGAACGCTCGATCACAACTTCGTGCGGACTGATCTCTTTGGTCGCAGTGCGTACCTGGTCTACAAATCCTCGATCAGCACCGATCCCTCCGGTCATGATGATCAACTCTGGGTCAACCACGGTGCACACGGCCAATATCGCTGCGGCAATGAGATCCGCTTCCACCGCGACCACCTGACGGGCTACGTGGTCTCCTTCATGTGCGGCCTTGAATACTTCATTGGCATCATGGGCTGAGCCGCCGGCCGCAGCGAATCGCTGCAAAATACCGTGTGTGCCCACCGCCGATTCCAGCGCGCCCACCCGAAGACTCTCCGCGGATCGAGGATCTGCGCCGATGGGCAGATACGCAATCTCGCCGGCAAAGCCCCGCGCTCCACGGTGCAGGCGCCGATTCAAAACCAGACCCATGCCCAACCCGGTACCAACCGACAGCACCGCAAAATTGTTATGGCCCCGACCTAAGCCCTGCCACTGCTCACCAAGAGCGGCGATGTTCACATCGTTTTCGACAACCACCGGCATGTGCAGACGGTCGTGCAATTCTTCGGCGAGAGCCAGTTCGGCGAGGTCATCGATATTGAACGACAGTTGGAATCGTCCTTCAGCGTCCATGACACCCGGTGACCCGACAGCGACCCGCTGTGCATTAACCCCACTCGTTCCTTGTAGGTCCTCGACCATGCGATGGATTTGATCGAGGACTCGGATCCCTCCGTGCATATCGGTTCGCTCGGTCGACTCTGCTTGGATTGTGCCATCTGCGGTCGCAATTGCGGCTCTGATCTTCGAGCCACCCAGGTCAATACCAACACAAGGAAGTGATTCCACATCAGAAATTAAGTGCGGCACGTGCCAGCTCCTTTGCTGCCTGTGGATCAAAGGACTCATGAATGGCACTGTGCCAGTAGTTGCCAGCGACCGTGAAACTTTGGAGTCGGTCCAGCGTTGCATCAATCTCTTCCCACGTCACGCCCAATTGTTCCGGCCGATGCCGTGTGCCTGACATCGCCACAATGTCCCGAGGCAACTGCGGTGAGTTGCCCTGCACAGCAGACATGATCAGGACACCCAAAGTCACAAGCTCTCCGTGCAAAATGGTTCTGCCGGTCACTTCCTCGAAGCAATAGGCGAAGAAGTGCTCGCTGCCCTCCTCAAATCGAGCGTGCTGCATGACGTGGCATCGCCAGCCGATCTCTCGATGCATTTCCATCAATGATCGAATGCCTTCTTCGGTGACATCGTGAATTGCCGGGGCGGCAGCACGCAGCCCATCCACATAACGCAGAGAGGCTCCCGCTGATTCATCGTGCCAACCGATTTCATGGCCGGCAAGTACACCGAGACGCCAATCCCAAATCGCGGTATGACATGAGAGCACATCGCCGATACCTGCGCGCACAAGTTCAACCGGAGCATCTTGGAAAATCCGATAGTCCACGAGTACCACCTCGGGCACCGCATCCCCTTCGTAGCGAACTCTGCCGTCATCGCGTAGCGCAGTCATGCGCGTGAAGCAGGCGTTCACACTCGGCAACGTGGGCACCTGAACGAGCGGTAGTCCCCGACGCCAGTGAATCCACTTGGCCACGTCCATGGCGACCCCACCTCCAACACCGACGATGGTGACATCTGATTCCACCGAGGCGGCAAGCTCGTCCAAGAATTCGGGTTCTAGGTCAAGGTTGTCAATCACCCTTTGCGCAGGCCCACCAAATCGAGGTCCGAACCATGTCCACACATCAGGATCAGTAACTACGACCGTTCGGCCGAGTCGATCGCCAATGCCTTCGGCCACATCTCGGCCGTACTCAACGTTAAATCCGTTGATTGCAGTGAAAGTCATACCGTCTCCTCTAAAAGTTCATCAAAAAAATCTCCGAAGCCCGCGAATCGAACGATGCGCAATTCTTCGTGAGTACTCCTACGCACCATGGCCTCTACGAGTACGTCTCGGTTGTTCAATTTCTGTTGAAGTACGGCAGTCGGTACACCCGCAGTGTGAGCCATCAAGGAAAGCTGGTGAAGAAGGTTGTCCATCATGGTCACATGAGTCAAAGCGGCCGCAACCTTTATATCGAGAACCCCCGAAATATCCACGACGTCGGTCGGTTCGAGTAGGCGTCGCCCGAAGTACCAGCGTTCGGCCACCCCATGAAGAGCCAAACCTTCATGTGCGTGCTCCGGATGGTGTTTGTCGAACATGGAGGTCCAAAAGGCTTCATCGACTTCCTGAGCAATGCGGATGTGATCTTGGTTATCTTCGAACAAAACCGAGTACGGGTCGAATGTCAGTACGGCGAACGGCCGCACCGACCGGATGGCTCGAATGGCGGCTTCGCGCAAGACTAATCGCGGAACATTTCCGAGGGTGTCAGATACAAAGCCCAATGACTCGGTACTCGTGGCACCCAGGATCTCCGCGGCTGCTTCAAACTCCTGACTGTTGCGCACCACGGTCTGAGCCGCGTCGAGGCCATGTGAGTCGGTGGCATCGTCGGTGAAGCGCAGGATGTGCACCGCGCAGCCTGAGTTGGCCAGCAGGCGAATCGTTCCTCCAATAAAGAGTGCTGGGTCGTCCCCATGGGCAACCACGACCAAGACTGGACGCCCCGAAACCCGCGAGATGGGGCCCGAGATGGGGTCCGAGATGGGGCCCGAAATCGGGTCTGTGTCGAGTGGCATTCCGAGGCTCCTGAGCGAACGTGGACCGGGGTTCCGATCTCATTTAAGCAATAGTATTTACAAAATGCCTGAATTAGTCAACACTACGACGTAATGTTGTCCCAAATCGCCGGGGACTTCCGGGCGATGGTGAAAGGAGTCACGAATGTTCAACAAACGACGCAACGCCGTATTGGTCGCTACCGCTGCGGCTGCGCTCGTACTTGCTGCTTGCTCAAGTAGTGAAGAAACCACGAGCACCGAAGAGACCGAGGCAGCCACCTCGTCTGCCGAAACCTCAACGGAAGAAGTAGCAAGCACGTGCGAGTCAATTAACGTCTTCCTCATCCCCAGCCCAAGTGCTGATGCGATTAAGGCCATGACGCCCGCCTTCACCGAGGCTACGGGCATCGATGTGGCCTTTACCGAAGTGGAATACGGAACCGCACACCAGCGGGCGCTTTTGTCCATCCAGTCCGGACAAGGGGAATTCGATGTTGTGCAATTCGACAACACGTTCCTTGCAGCATTTGCCAAAGCGGGAGCTCTCACAGACATAAGTGATTGGGTCGCTAACTCGGCTGAATATGACATTAACGATATTCCAACGTCACTTCAGAACTACGGTAACTTCGATGGCGCCAAGTACGGTCTCATGCTCTCGACCGAACCATTCATTCAGTGGTACCGCGGTGACATCTACGACAGCTTGGGGTTGCAACCTGCAACCACCTGGGATGAATACAAAGCCAATGCAGATGCCATCCAGGCATCTGGGCAGGCATCTGGACAAATGATGGGCTTCGGTCCAAACACCACGTGGTGGTGGATGCAACTCGTCTGGAGTTTCGGTGGCACGCTTTATGACTCTGACTTCAATCCCACGGTCAATACACCAGAGGCAGTTGCGGCAACCGAGTACTACAAGAGTCTGTTGGCCTCATCTCCACAGGGTGCCTTGGGTGCCACCGGTGACGATGTAACTCTGCAATTCGTCGGATCCGATATCGGCCAGATGGTTCAGTACTCCGGCTACGCCGCTGGGATATTCGATCCGGAAAATTCCCCGAATGCCGCCAACATCCGCGTGGCCCCGGTACCTGCGGGTACAGTCAATACCGTGGAATTAGCGGGCTGGAACATCGGAATTCCATCGGATTCTCCAAGCCCAGAGTGCGGGTGGCAATTCTTGGAATACATGCTGGGCAAGACCAATGCCAAGACCCTGCTGGAGAACGGTGCAGCAGCTATCGGTCGGATCTCGATAATTGACGATCCTAGCCTGCAAGAGAAATACCCCTACCTGTCACTGCTGAACATCGCACCTGACGTAGTGGTCAACACCTATCCGCAAATCGTCGTGTGGCCGGAGTTCGACAAGGTCTCATCCGATAATCTCGCCAAGATTCTCTCGGGTGAGGTTGAGGTTCAAGCCGGACTCGATGCTCTGCAAGCTGCTCTCGAGCCTGTGCTGGCCAAAGAGCCCAAGTAGGACCCTTGCCTGAGACACAGGTGACTGAGGTGGTGGG
>CAITYI010000064.1 GCA_903896585.1 uncultured bacterium | reverse complement strand
CTATGATCCGGCTGATTGACCTACGTGATAACCACGCTGATCCGCGTTTATTAGTTCCACGGGCGCAGCTAGACGTAGCAGATGCGCGAGACCGTATTGCGCCGATCATCGAGGATGTTCGTGTTCGAGGGGCTGCGGCGGTTAGCTATTGGTCAGAGGAACTTGACGGCATTGCCCCGCCAACCCTGAGGGTGCCGATCGAACTTATGGCAGATTGCGCCCGCGCCCTCGATCCCGCGGTTCGATTGGCACTCGAAGAATCGATTCGCCGGGCGCACTTAGTTCACTCGGATCAATGTCGAACCGAAGTTGTCACCGAAGTCGTGCCGGGGGGATCGGTGACAGAGCGATGGGTGCCGGTTGACCGGGTTGGCCTTTATGTTCCCGGGGGGAAGGCTGTATATCCCAGTAGCGTGATCATGAATGTTGTCCCCGCACAGATCGCCGGGGTGAGATCTTTGGTCGTGGTGTCCCCACCACAAAGAGATCATGAGGGCTGGCCACACCCAACAATTTTGGCAGCTTGTCACCTTCTGGGAGTTGACGAAGTTTATTCAGTTGGCGGCGCACAAGCGGTTGCCATGCTGGCCTACGGAGTTAATCTGCCGGAGGGAGACTGCGCCCCCGTTGACCTTGTCACGGGACCTGGAAACATCTATGTCACCGCTGCAAAAAGATCCCTGCAGGGAATCATTGGCATTGACTCGGAAGCTGGGCCAACCGAGATAGCGATTTTGGCGGATTCAACGGCCATTCCGTCACATGTCGCCATGGATTTGATCAGTCAGGCTGAACACGATGTACTCGCGGCCGCAGTGCTTGTGACTCCTGATCCCGAACTTGCCCACCTTGTGGTTTCGGAACTAGAAACCCGTGTTGCCCAGACCAAGCATGTAGAAAGAATCAGGGAATCGTTGGGTGGTCAACAAAGCGCCGTGATCCTCGTTCGTGACCTTGATCAGGGACTTGCGGTAATCAACGCGTACGCTGCAGAGCATCTTGAAATACACACGGCACATGCTCGTGAAGTGGCGTTTCGAGTAGTAAATGCAGGTGCAATATTTATTGGCACTCACGCCCCAGTCTCATTGGGTGATTACTGCGCAGGTTCGAACCATGTTTTACCCACATCAGGCTCAGCACGTTATTCATCGGGACTCTCCGTTCAGAGTTTCCTTCGAGGAATTCATTTAATTGAGTACACACCCGGTGCCCTCGCTGAAGTGGCTCCACATGTCATTGCGCTCGCACATGCTGAAGATTTACCCGCACATGGAGAAGCTATTGCTGTTCGGCAGCACCCATGACCGAATTCGAGTTACCCATTCGCCAAGACTTGATCGGCCACACCCCCTATGGAGCACCGCAGCAATCAGTACGCGCCAGACTCAATGTCAACGAAAACCCCTTCCCACCGAGTGTGGCATTGCGTGAGGCGCTTGCACTGGCGGTCAGTTCAGCTTCTGAGAATTTGAATCGCTACCCAGATCGCGAGGCAGAGCAACTGCGGAGCTCACTGTCTGCCTATATTGAGCGAGAGTCAGGGGTCCGGATTGGAGTTGATCGAATCTGGGCGGCAAATGGGTCAAATGAAATCATGTCGCAGATTTTTTCGGCGTTCGGTGGCCCGGATCGCAGTGCCTTGACTTTTCCTCCAACATATTCGATGTACCCGGAATATTCGCGGAATTCATTTACCCAACTGCTTACAGTTGATAGAGACATCAATTTTGAAATAGACGTTGAAGAAGCCAGTCAGGCCATTAACGAACTACGTCCCACCCTTGTTCTGATTGCATCTCCCAATAATCCAACGGGAAATGCCATTTCACTCCATGATCTAGAGACCATCATTCAGTGTGCCTGCAGGACTGGAGGGCTGGTGATTGTCGATGAAGCGTACGCAGAATTTCGTCGTGACATTGATTCCACGGCTGTGCGCCTTCTTGATAAATACCCGAACGTAATTGTCACGAGAACTTTAAGTAAAGCCTTCGGATTTGCCGGCGGAAGAGTGGGCTATTGCCTTACCAGTACCCCAGCGATTGTCCATTCACTGATGTTGGTGAGACTGCCGTATCACCTGTCAGCATTGACACAGGCTGCTGCCATCACTGCACTGGCACATGATTTCGAATTGAAGGAGCAAGTTTCAATTCTGCGGGCCCAACGGAATCTTATTGTCTCGGAGCTGCAAGCCATGGGTCTTGACGTCGCTCCAAGCGATGCAAATTTTGTATTCTTCGGCACTTTCCCCAATCGTCATGCAATTTGGCAAGGCCTGTGTGATCACGGCGTGCTGATTCGTGAGACCGGCCCGGATCATTGGCTGCGGGTCTCCGTTGGAACCCCAGAAGAGAATCAATTTTTCCTCGACTCCTTACGCGAGGTAATCCGATCGAGCCGATAGTCTGTATTCCATGAGTCGATTTGCGCGGGTTGAACGGAACACAAAAGAAAGTAGCGTGTTAGTCGAGCTTGAACTCGACGGTACCGGGGTCAGTACGATTGAAACGGGAGTTCCATTCTTTGATCATATGTTGGCACAACTGGCAAAACACGGTGGATTTGATCTCGTGGTCAACACCAAAGGCGACCTTGAAGTTGATGCACATCACACGGTCGAGGACACAAGTTTGGCTTTAGGGCAAGCACTTAATCAGGCATTAGGGGATCGCGCTGGCTTGACTCGTTACGGAGATGCACTTGTTCCACTTGACGAGTGTCTTGTTAGGTCAGCGGTGGATCTTTCTGGGCGTCCATACTTAGTGCATGAAGAGCCAGACATGGTGGAGTTGATCGGAAGTTTTGACACGACCTTAACCCGGCATATCTGGGAGTCGATCGTTGCTACATCGCAAATCACATTGCACATTGCAGTCCTATCAGGCCGCAATGCACATCACGTCGTGGAAGCCCAGTTCAAGAGTGTGGCACGCTCATTAAGGACAGCAGTTTCGAGTGATCCTCGTGTGGTCGGGATTCCCTCGACCAAGGGCACGCTCACTGCATCTCAGTGATCAAGTCACATTATGACCGCATCCCCCTCTGTTGTAGTTCTTGATTATGGTTTCGGAAATGTCAGGTCTGCGGTGCGCGCACTTGAAAGTGTTGGAGCACAGGTCGCCCTCACATCTGACTTTGAAATTGCACGTGAGGCCGAAGGCCTTGTTATTCCTGGTGTCGGGGCATTCGCCGCCTGCATGGCCGGAATCAACGCTGTTCGTGGGAGCCAATTAGTTGATGCCCGATTGATCGCTGGTCGGCCGGTTTTGGGAATTTGTGTCGGAATGCAAATATTGTTCGCCCGGGGGATTGAACATGGCGTGGACACTGTTGGACTAGGGCAGTGGCCCGGGACGGTGGATCAATTGCGAGCGCCGGTGATTCCGCACATGGGATGGAACACGGTCAAGGTCCCGGCCGAATCAGAGCTCTTTCGGGGAATCGAGAGGGAATCTTTCTATTTCGTCCACTCCTATGCTGCCAAAACTTGGGATATGTCACGCTCCAATCACTCCAAGCCTGATCCCTATCAGCGACCAGCTGTTGTTTCTTACTGCGAATACGGTGAGTCTTTTATTGCTGCTGTTGAAAACGGGCCATTGAGCGCCGTCCAATTTCACCCGGAAAAGTCAGGAAATGCGGGGCTTGCCCTACTGGAGAATTGGGTCTCGACCCTCTGAGGGATGGCCACGCCTAGACTTCAGCAATGATCCAACATCCCGCATTTGCCCTCCTGCCAGCCGTCGATGTCTCCCAAGGTCAAGCAGTTCGACTTGTCCAGGGCAAAGCAGGGTCCGAAACCACGTACGGCTCACCAATTGATGCCGCACGTTCATGGGTGAACCAAGGTGCGGCGTGGATCCATCTCGTGGACCTCGATGCTGCTTTTGGAACCGGTAGCAATGCGGAACTGATCGCCCATGTTGTTCACCAAGTCCGGGACTCGGTGCAGGTCGAGTTATCCGGCGGGATTCGGGATTCGGAGAGTTTGACAAAGGCCCTCGCTACCGGTTGTACCCGAGTGAACTTAGGAACTGCCGCACTAGAGAATCCGGAATGGACCGCCCAGGTCATTAGCGAATACGGCGATCGAATTGCAGTGGGACTAGATGTAAAGGGTCACACGTTGGCAGCTCGTGGCTGGACAACAGAAGGTGGAGATTTATGGGAAACCATTGGGAGGCTTGATGCGGCCGGGTGTGCCAGATATGTCGTCACCGATGTCCACAAGGATGGAACCATGCACGGCCCAAACTTCCATTTACTCAAGGAGGTAACCCATGCCACGAGAACCCCGATCATTGCATCCGGAGGGGTATCACACCTGGAAGATTTACATAAGTTAGCCGTGATGAAGGGGATTGAAGGCGCAATTGTTGGCAAGGCACTGTACGAGGGGGCGTTCACTTTGCCAGAGGCAATTGCGGCAATAGAAGAACGCTATGACCCCTATCAGTGGGGTCCTCCGCAACCATGACCCTCGGTGCCCGTGTTATTGCCTGTCTTGATGTCGATCAGGGTCGGGTTGTTAAGGGGGTTAATTTCTCAGATTTGCGCGATGCTGGAGATCCGTGTGAACTGGCTCAGCTGTACAACGACCAAGGAATAGATGAACTTGTGTTTCTTGATATCACTGCGTCACATTGTGATCGCGGAACAACTCTTGATGTAGTGCGGCGTACAGCAGATACCGTATTCATCCCATTGACCGTTGGGGGAGGAGTGCGATCCGTTCAGGATATTGATCAACTCTTGCGTGCGGGAGCAGACAAGGTTTCTATCAACACGGCAGCCATAGCTCGACCGAATCTCTTAAAGGAAGCATCTGAAAGATTCGGTTCACAGTGCATAGTTTTATCCGTAGATGCTCGGCGCGATCCTGATATGCCGAGTGGTTTCGGTGTGACGACACATGGCGGCAGACAGGCCACTGGCCTTGATGCCGTTGAATGGGCTCAACAGGGTGAAGCATTGGGTGTGGGAGAGATCCTTCTGAATTCCATGGACGCAGATGGCACAAAGAATGGATTCGATCTGAGTCTGATTGCCGTTATTCGAGAAGCTGTCACGATTCCCGTCATTGCGAGCGGGGGAGCCGGTGCGATTGAACATTTTCCTCCGGCAATCGAAGCAGGCGCAAATGCCGTCCTAGCGGCGAGCGTATTTCACTTCGGGGAAATTTCCATTAGTGAAGTTAAATCCGAATTGGCGAACGCAGGTATTCCGGTGCGACGAGTTGGGATCAATGCCACATGAGTTCCATGACATGAGAACCGTTATATGAGAACCGTTATATGAGAACCGTCGCATGAGTACATTCGAGGACTTCATTGACCAAGTTTCCTTTAATGAAGATGGTCTTGTGCCCGTTGTAGCCCAAGACTCAATCACCAAAGATGTCCTTATGCTTGCTTGGATGAATGAGGAAGCACTTCGATTAAGTCTAGAAACTGGTAAGGGCACCTATTTCTCTCGAAGCAGATCTCGGCTCTGGGTCAAGGGTGAGGAATCGGGCAATGTGCAACATGTGAGAGACATTCGTAGGGATTGTGACTCCGATGCATTAGTCATGACGGTTCAACAACACGGGCCAGCATGTCATACCGGAAGCCGGTCATGCTTTTTTAATATTATGGTGGTGGATCAATGAGCCGTAAGAACCTGATTGATGAACCCCTGATTGTTGAATCCCTGAATGCCTCGCCCAGCCTTGCAGAATTTAGGCAGTTAGCGAATGAGCACCGAGTTATTCCCGTGACCGTGAATGTCATGGCAGACCACCTCACCGCGGTGGGACTCTTTCATGCGTTATGTGGAAATCGCCCGGGCACATTTCTTTTTGAGTCAGCTGAGGCTGGAGTGCAGTGGTCACGTTATTCATTCATTGGAGTGCACAGCCATGCTCTCTTAACTGAAAAGAATGGTGTTGCCTCGTGGACTGGTCGCATTCCTGAGGGGATCCCGCAATCCGGCAATGGGATTGACGTACTCCGAGCGACACTCGATCTACTGCACACGGCAGACTTTCGATCAGATTTACCCCCGTTAACCGGCGGGATGGTGGGTTACCTGTCCTATGACATGGTTCGTCACTGGGAAGACATTGGAAATTCGAATCCTGATCAGCTGGAAATCCCCGACTTAGCGTTTCTCTTGGCCACCGATTTGGCCATTGTCGATGACCTGAACGGAACTGTCACATTAATTGCAAATGCTATAAATTATGACAACTCCCCGGAACGGGTAGATCAGGCTCATGCGGATGCACTGGAACGAATTGCCGGTATGTTGAATGCGATTTCTTGTGCTCAGACCCCTGGCGCAACAATTTATCCGGATTCGGCGAACATAGACATTGAGGCTGAGCCGGACTTCATTACCAAAGTCAATCGGGTGAAGGATTACATCCAAGCGGGCGATGCATTCCAAGTAGTTTTGTCGCAACGCTTTAGTGCACCGTGCACCGCTTCTGGATTTGATGTGTATCGTGTTCTGCGAGCAACAAATCCAAGTCCCTACATGTACATTCTGCGAATTCCGCAGGCACATGATGACACAAAGACTGACTTTGAAATCGTTGGTTCATCTCCGGAAGCGCTGGTCACGGTGCAGGATCGTGACTGCACGGTGAATCCAATTGCGGGGACCAGGTGGCGTTCACCAATTCCAGAGGTCGACCGTGCATTAGCTGAAGAAATGCGCTCGGATGCAAAAGAACAAGCTGAGCACTTGATGCTGGTGGATTTGGGGCGCAATGATTTGGGCAGGGTATGCGAACCGGGGAGTATCAAAGTACATGACTTCATGCATGTCGAGCGATACTCGCACGTCATGCATCTTGTGTCTACTGTGACTGGAACATTGCTGAAGTCTCATTCTGCCCTGGATGCACTCCAAGCGACATTTCCAGCAGGAACTCTTTCGGGGGCGCCCAAGCCACGAGCCATGCAAATTATTGAAGAACTTGAAGTCACTCGTCGAGGACTTTATGGCGGGTGTGTGGGCTACTTCGATTTTGCCGGCAATATGGATATGGCAATTGCAATCCGCACGGCACTCATCAAGGAGCAGGTGGCTTATGTACAAGCGGGTGCAGGGGTGGTCGCCGACTCGGTAGCCGAATCTGAAAGTGCTGAATGTGTCAATAAAGCCATGGCGGTTTTACGTGCTGTGTCGACCGCCCAACTAATGTCCCCTCCGAGATAGCGACTGTGAATATCCGCCGGCTGGACATCCGGAGACAGTTTGTCATTTTCATAGTGGCTCAAGCGATATTTGCCAGTGTACTTTTTTGGTCGGGATCGGCTGTTTGGGTAGAAGACATACCGGATCCTGAACTGGATGGTTTGCGGATCGGTGTCGCTGAAACGGGTGCACAGATTATCCCGCTCATCCCAGTAGCGTCAGTTGTTGCCCTCATCGCAGTCCTAGGAGTTCTCGCCACGGGCGTGTGGGGTCGGAGAATTATTGGGACGGCAACTGCGGTTGTCGCCTTCGCCACCGCTTTAGCCACTGCATCAGTTGCAGTGAACTTCAACGGTGATAGTCGTGACGGGATCGCAGGTTGGGTGGCTCTTGTTGTTGTGCTGTGCGGGGGGCTGGTGCTGACCAGCCTCAGTGCGGCGATCATTGGAGGCCATTGGCCTCAATTAGGAAGAAAATACCAACGCGACCAGCCGGGCGGTATTCCTATTGATCCCTGGAAAGCTCTGGATCAAGGAATCGACCCCACGGTTGACCACAGGGATAACCTGTGAAGTTGTACTTGGAGATAATCATTCAAGTGGATCGGTAATTTTGTTGGAGTTGGCCGTGGTTAAATAGTGGTATGACCTCACATCAGAACTCCAGCCAAGCTATCCATGCCGATCACGGCTCCACCCCGGCGGCGTGGACGACTGTTGTCATTATTACCTTGGCCTTCACCTTGGGTACATTGGCCGTTGTATTGGCAAATTGGCCTCTTTTCTGGGTTGCGGTCGCGATGGTGGTACTTGGCGCAATTGTGGGGAAAGTCATGTCCATGATGGGATTCGGCAAAAAGGCCCATTAGTCGAGTCGGTGGGTTGAGGAAATGAACTTGGTCCGCTCGTGAAGATTTTGGTCGTCGAAGATGAATTGGCCATCGCGGATCTCATCAGTCTGTATTTGACCCGTGACGGATTTGCGGTCACGTGTGAACCCGATGGCGTAGCTGGATTAGCCCGGGCCCAGAGTGAAGATTTCGACCTACTTGTTCTTGATGTCGGTTTACCGGGTCTAGACGGAACTGTGATTTGTCGAACTTTGCGAGCGGAGCAAAATTGGACCCCAATTATTTTTTGCACTGCCCGCGATGAAGAAGTGGACAGAATCTATGGCTTGGAGTTGGGTGCTGATGATTATCTCACCAAGCCATTTAGCCCTCGGGAATTGGTTGCGCGGGTAAAAACGATTCTTCGCAGAAGCCACCAGCATGCTCAATCAGAAAAAATCCTAGAGATTGGTTCAGTCCGCTTAGACACTTCATCGAGGCGCTGCTGGAGTGACGGTCAAGCAATCGGCCTGACAGCAATGGAATTTGACTTACTTGCTTATCTATTCACGAAACCGGGCAATGTCTTCACGCGGGAGGAATTACTAGATCATGTGTGGGGTTATTCCGAGAGCTTAGGAACTCGTACGGTAGATGTTCATATTGCTCAACTGCGATCCAAGCTTGGGGAAAAAGCGCCTATTCGAACTGTGCGCAGCGTCGGTTACTCCGCGGAAGTCGAAGCACGTGACTAGTCGGCGTCGCTACAGCATCGTCACTCCAACGGTATTGTTAACCAGTTCCATTGCAGCCATCGCAATTATTATTGGAGCGCTCGTCTCCTACCCACTCATTGTGGCCAGTTCACAAGATGTCGGTCAACGCAATCTCTCTCAATTAGCAAATGTCACAGCCAACTCATTAGAGCGTGGTGGGGGCGGTCGGGGATTGGGTGCGAATCTGGTCGCAACCTTGCAGCGCGAATCAATTTCGGCATATTTATTTAGCCCAACTGCTTCACCTGGTACCGAATTTAATGATTTGCCGTTGGGGTTTTCCCAAGAACTTGCGTCAACGCTTATTGGGGGTGAGGTGGTATCCGAACGAGTGGAGACCGGCGATGGCCAATTCCTCTTCGAAGGTCGACCACTTGCAATAGGCGGAGCGGTCCTCTTGGTGCAACCCGTGTCGGTCGCAGGCGCAAGTGCAGGTGACCTCATCGTTCGGCTGTTGTTGTCATTAATAATCGGTTTGATCATTGCGATTCCACTGGGATACATGGCGGCCCGCAGGTTAGCTCGACCACTTCGAAATGCCAGCAAAGCGGCAAGTGTGATGGCCCAAGGGACGCGAGGTGTTCACATTGCAACCGACGGCCCTCGGGAGATTTCAGACATCGCCCAGGCACTTAATTCGCTTGATACGGCTCTCGCCAATTCAGAGGGCAGGCAGCGAGAATTTCTACTCTCCGTTTCACATGAATTACGTACCCCCCTCACCGCTATCAAGGGATATGGGGAGGCGCTTGCCGATGCCGTAATGGATGGAGCCGATGCCCAAGAAGCGGGTGCCGTGATTGCGCGCGAGGCACAACGTCTTGACCGGTTGGTCAATGACCTCCTGGATCTTGCCCGCCTTGGTGCCATTAATTTCGCCGTGAACCCGACTGTTATTGATCTTGGGGAATTCGTCGATCAGGTCTGTGAAGTATGGAGTTATCGATGCACGGAATCAGGCGTTACCTTTACGTGCCGCTCCGAGGTCGAAGGGCACTTCACGGTCGACCCGGTCAGACTCCGGCAAATCGTGGATAATTTAGCTGAAAATGCCTTGCGGGTTACTCCACTTGGCGGGAACATCTCATTCACCGTCACAGGCTCTACAACCCATCAATTCCCCGACACTCGCGCTATCACAATATCCCTTGAGGACACCGGGCCCGGGCTTACCGCTGATGACCTCGATGTTGCCTTTCAACCTGGTGCGCTCTATGAGCGATATCGGGGTGTTCGCCCGGTAGGGACGGGCCTGGGATTAGCCCTCGTGCATAGGCTGTCTTTGGGCTTGGGGGGAGTTGCCCACGCCGAAAACGGACGGGACAAGGGAGCTCTTTTCATCATCACCATTCCCGAAATGTTTCCGACGGAGAATGTGTCGACGCAATCCCCTTCGCGCGAAGTGAATAACTCATGAATCTCAAGGAACCTTTGGTTGTGGCGCCAGTGGCAACACTGATCGCCTGTTCACTCGTATTTGTAGTGGACCCGGCTACGGGTGTTTATCCGCCGTGTCCAAGCCAGTTAATTCTGGGAGTGGACTGTCCTGCGTGTGGTGGACTTCGGGCAACCAGTTCACTGCTGCACGGGGATATTGCATCATTCCTGGATCACAACGTGCTCTTAGCCATTGTCTTCCCAGTCCTCGTTTTAACGTGGGTGCTGGCCCTATGGCGCAAACTAAATCCGCACACAAGACTCAGGCTGCCGAGAGTAGTGAACAGTTCAGCCTTAAAGAACCAAGCCTTAAAGTATCAAGCCTTAAGAAGTGAGACGGTGCGACGCTCTTTGTGGGTTGGCGGTGTTCTGATCCTGGTGGTGTTTACCGTGAGCAGAAACATCTTCCCTTATTTGGGTTCCGGGATCGGGTGATTTATCGGTGGGGGTTACCCTTACCAACGTGACGGTCTTGGACGACATCATCTCTGGGGTTCGCGAGGACCTTGCGGAAAGAGTCGCGCGCACACCCCTTGAGGATTTGAAGGCGAAAGCAGCTCGTGTTCGCGAGGCACAAGATGTCATTAGCGTCTTTCGCGGAGAAGATGTTTGTGTGATCGCAGAAGTGAAGCGATCCAGTCCCAGTAAAGGCGCACTAGCCACCATTGCTGATCCTGCCTTCCTCGCTGGTGAATATGAAGCGGGTGGCGCACATTGTGTGAGTGTCCTCACCGAACAACGCCGTTTCGGCGGCAGCCTCGAAGACTTAGCAGTCGTGCGGGCTGCAATCGACATCCCAGTACTTCGTAAGGATTTCGTGGTCAGCAGTTACCAACTGTGGGAGGCAAAGGCTTATGGAGCGGACATGGTCCTGCTCATTGTCGCAGCTCTTGACCAGGCAGCCCTAGTGTCTTTGGTGGAGCGGACCCACAGTTTAGGGCTGACACCCCTTGTTGAGGTTCACGATGAACAAGAGATCGATCGGGCGCTTGACGCAGGGGCGGTGGTTATTGGAGTTAACTCACGCGATCTCAAAACATTAGAAGTTGATCGGAACACCTTCGCCCGAGTTGTCGATCGAATACCTACGTCATGTGTTCGAATTGCAGAGTCCGGCATTAGGGACCACCATGACCTCATGATGTATGCAGATGCGGGAGCCGATGCCGTCCTCGTCGGTGAATCACTTGTGACCAAGGGCAACCCCCGTGCGGCGGTCCATGAACTTGTGACCGCTGGGGCCCATCCCTCTTGCCGATCCCGAGGTCGCTCGTGACCACCGCAGAAAATCTCGCCTGGAGTGAGAACTCTGTTCAGCTGCCTGGTCACTTTGGACCCTATGGCGGCCGGTTCGTGCCGGAGGCCTTGACGTCTGCCCTCGATGAATTGGATGCAGCGTTTCGCCTTGCCACCTCGGAACCTGCATTCCGCCAACAACTCGCGGACCTTGAGCGCGATTACACGGGTCGCCCGTCGCCACTGACTCGCGCATTGAGATTTGCAGATTATTGCAACGGTGCGCGCGTGTACTTGAAACGGGAAGATTTAAATCACACAGGTTCGCACAAGATCAACAATGTCCTAGGCCAGGCACTTCTCACAAAGCGGATGGGTAAATCGAGAGTCATTGCTGAGACGGGCGCAGGGCAACATGGTGTAGCCACCGCAACAGCCGCCGCACTCCTCGGCCTTGAGTGCACGGTTTACATGGGCGAGGAAGACACCCGCCGTCAGGCACTCAATGTGGCGCGCATGAAACTTCTTGGTGCTGAGGTGGTTCCGGTGACGGCTGGAAGTAAGACCCTCAAAGATGCCATCAACGAAGCCATGCGGGACTGGGTTTCTTCGGTGGATCAAACCCACTATGTCCTAGGGACGGTAACCGGTCCCGCACCATTTCCGGAAATGGTGCGGTACTTCCATTCAGTGATTGGAAGAGAGGCTCGCGAGCAGATCCTTGCGGTAGAGGGTCGGCTCCCCGATGCCGTTGCGGCATGCGTTGGTGGAGGCTCAAATGCCATGGGACTATTCAGTGCATTCCTCGATGACTTAGGCGTTTCTCTGCGTGGCTATGAAGCTGGTGGCGATGGCGTCGAAACTGGAAGGCATGCGGCACGCTTTGCTGCGGGATCCCCAGGGGTATTACACGGCGCCCGCACCTATGTCATGCAAGATGAATGGGGCCAAACAATTTCATCGCACTCAATCAGTGCGGGACTGGATTACCCGGGGGTTGGACCAGAGCATGCTTGGCTTCACGACACGGGACGCGCGATCTATGAACCAGTCAACGATGCTGAAGCAATGACTGCATTTTCATTGCTTTCTCGCACCGAAGGGATTATTCCAGCTATTGAAACGGCACACGGCCTAGCTGGAGCCATGCGTCTGGGAGCTGAGTTGGGACCGGAGTCCATCATTATTGTCAATCTGTCTGGTCGAGGCGATAAAGATGTAGCAACTGCGGCTCGTTGGTTTGGCATTGATCTTGGCGATGTTGTGTCTGCGGAACTCGCAGAGGGTCGGTAACAGTTAGCGATGATCGCTGGTACTGAGTCACAAGTCACTCGAGCATTCGCTCAAGCCCGTCATGAAAGTCGATCGGTGTTGATTGGTTATCTTCCGGCCGGCTACCCCACAGTGAGTAAGTCCATCGAACTGGTGCTCACCATGATCGACCATGGTGTGGATCTCATTGAGGTTGGGCTGCCGTATTCCGATCCATTGATGGATGGCCCAGTGATACAGGAAGCTGTCTCGGTGGCTTTGCGGGAAGGAGCGACTACAGATTCCGTTCTTGAAGTAGTGGGGGCGATTACCGACCACGGCGGCTCATCTGTTGTCATGAGTTACTGGAATCCAATTGAGCGCTATGGCGTCAAAAGATTCGCGGAGAACTTGGTCCAGCGCGGTGGTTCGGGTCTCATTACGCCGGACTTAACCATTGAAGAAGCTGTTCCATGGATAACTGCGGCTACCGAATCAGACCTCGACCCCATCTTTCTCGTAGCTCCGTCATCCACTGATTCTCGAATTTCAGCAATTGCCCAACAGACACGTGGATTTATTTATGCTGCTTCGACCATGGGTGTCACAGGTGCCCGTGATCAAGTGAGTTCCATGGCCCCGCAATTAGTGCAAAGGGTGCGTCAACTCACCACACTCCCAGTCGCGGTGGGCCTGGGAGTGTCAACGGGCGCCCAGGCAGCAGCCATCTCCGAATATGCCGATGGCGTCATTGTGGGTTCAGCTTTTGTGCGGGCGGCGCAAACTGGTGGGAGAGCAGCGGTGGGAGAGTTGGCAGCCGAATTGGCCCAAGGCGTGAGAGCCTCGCTTCCTTAGAACCACGCTCTGCCGCGCTCTTCGGGCTGACGTAGTATCGGCTTATTCAATTCCGTACTCGACCCACACGCGACTGGAGACATCAACATGAGCCAAAACGCCAAAAGCCGACGTGAACGTGCTGCCGAAGTCCGAGGCGCCGCTCAGTCTGCCGAGAAGCGACGCGAACGAATTGTGCGGATAGTTGGTGGAGCTACCGTTGTGGTTGCCATGGTTGCGATAGTTGGCATAGCGGTTTATGCCTCAAGCAATAGCGACTCCACCAGCGCAAACAGTTTGGCCGGCATAGTTGATCCCGATCCCAGTGCACCCGTCCCTGCAAATGTTTTTGGCGCCGAATCGGAAATTCCATTTGGAGTTCCCTATGGGACCGCAGCTGCCGATGCTCCTGTCCTTGAGTTGTGGGAAGATTTCCAGTGCCCAGCCTGTGGCGCATTGGAAGCGGCAAATGGCACTGGAATTGCGCAGCTCGCAGAAGAGGGCAAGGTGCAATTGGTGTACCGGCCTACCGCGTTCTTGGATGCCAATCTCGGCAATGACTCCTCACACCGAGCAATCGCAGCGTGGGGCTGTGCTATTGACGAGGGAATTCTCAAGGAGTTTCACGGCCAGGTATTCGCCAATCAGCCAACCGAAGAGGGGACAGGTTGGAGCGACGATGACCTGATCGCGTTTGGGGCCAATGCCGGGCTGTCCGAGACCGCTTTGGTGTCATTCACCCAATGTGTCAATGATGGCAAGTATCTTCCGTGGGCGGCAAACTCCACCGAGCAGTTCTCCGTTAAC
This sequence comes from uncultured bacterium, assembly GCA_903896585.1. Lineage (GTDB taxonomy): Bacteria > Actinomycetota > Actinomycetes > S36-B12 > S36-B12 > UBA4592. The sequence continues at coordinate 5,516 of CAITYI010000064.1, read as the reverse complement.
CAAATTCCCGGCACGCCATCTGGGAATTTGAATGGGGAAGTTGTTGGTAATGACATTTTGGCTGATCAGGTAAAGCTCACTGAACTCATTGGTTCCAAGTAATACATGTTGCTCACATCAATTCCCAGCCCTGAGACGGGGGTGTGGAATCTTGGTCCCATACCACTTCGCGCATACGCTTTGCTGATCATCGTCGGCATCATTGTCGCTGTTTGGCTGGGAAACAAAAGATATATTGCTCGGGGCGGGGCTCCGGGCGCCATATTGGATGTTGCGATTTGGGCGGTTCCTTTTGGAATAGTTGGCGGCCGCATTTATCACGTTGTTACCGATTGGCAGTTGTATTTCGGGGCGAATGGCAGTGGGCTTGTTGGCGCGATCCGGATCTGGGACGGTGGATTGGGCATTTGGGGTGCGGTGGCCTTTGGTGCTTTGGGTGCATGGATTGGCACCCGACGGCTCGGTATTGCTCTCCCACCCGTAGCAGATGCCGTTGCACCGGGTATTGCTCTCGCCCAAGCAATTGGCAGATTCGGCAATTACTTCAATCAAGAAATTTTTGGTGAACCTACCGACTTACCGTGGGGTTTGGAAATCTCACTGGAAAATCGTCCCGCGGGGTTTGATGAATTCATCACTTTCCACCCGACTTTCCTTTATGAGTCCATCTGGCTTGTCGGAGTAGCAGTGGTGGTTATCTGGGCTGATCGCCGATTCACACTTGGTCACGGAAGGGCATTTGCTCTTTATGTTCTCTTGTACACCCTTGGACGAGGCTGGATAGAAACTCTTAGAATCGACTCCGCCAATGAGATTTTGGGCTTGCGACTAAACATCTGGACTTCCATTGTGGTCGGATTAGGTGCTCTCGCGTATTTGATCATTTCCGCACGGTTACGCCCAGGTCGAGAGATTTTAACTGGACAGCAGGAATCTGTGGAGGCTACAAAATCTACGGAATCTACGGAATCTACGGAATCTACGGAATCTACGGAATCCACGGATCAGGCCAGCCACAACGGGGAGCCCGGTCGGTAGAAAGTTAGAAAGTCCGGTAGTCTTTGTGTGGGCCAACGTCGTCCCATTAGAAATTCCAGTCAACATCTCAATCAAAAATGGAAATTTGATCGACTCTGCTCACGCGTGATCCACCAGGTGTGGTTCGTTAATCCACTGTGAAGCGAGCCATCAGACGACGCAAGGAGCCCGCAATCATGGTGGAAACACCGCATAAGAAACAACCCTTGTTTTCGACTTTGCCGCAAGCACAAGGTCTGTACAACCCAGATTTCGAACATGATGCGTGCGGCGTCGCTTTCGTGGCCACCCTAACCGGTATTCCTTCTCACGACATTGTGGCCAAGGGGCTGTTGGCTCTATCCAATCTCGATCACCGGGGCGCATCGGGTGCTGAACCCGATAGTGGCGACGGCGCCGGAATACTACTTCAAGTCCCTGATTCATTTTTGCGGGCGGTCGTTGATTTCACGCTACCCGAGCCAGGTTCTTATGCAGTGGGATCGATCTTTTTAGACAAAGAACACGTGGAAGTGAGCATCCGGGAGATCAATGCACTAGCGGAGCAAGAGGGATTGCGCGTGATTGGTTGGCGGGAAGTTCCAACAGACTCCAGCATGATCGGGCAAATGGCTCGTTCCTGTATGCCTGCTTTCTGGCAACTATTTGTCACGAATGACCATTCAGTGGGTATTGAACTTGACCGAGCGGTATATGGATTCCGCAAAATTGCAGAGCATGAACTGGATGTCTATTTCGCTTCCCTCTCGAGTAGGACACTGCTGTACAAGGGAATGCTGACTACTGGGCAACTTGAGCCGTTTTTCCCCGATCTTTCAGATCCAAGAATGGAAAGCGCATTGGCCTTAGTGCACTCGCGTTTTTCCACTAACACTTTTCCATCGTGGCCTCTTGCGCACCCCTATCGTTTTATTGCTCACAACGGGGAGATCAACACGGTGCGAGGCAATCGAAACTGGATGACCGCCCGTGAGGCCATGTTGACTTCAGATCTCATCCCAGGAGACTTGACTCGCCTGTTCCCCATTTGTTCGCCTTCGGGTAGCGACTCAGCCTCATTTGACGAAACTCTCGAGTTACTCCACTTGGGTGGACGTTCACTTCCACATGCTGTGCTCATGATGATTCCAGAAGCATGGGAGAACCACGCAGGCATGACTCCGCAACGGCGGGCCTTTTATGAATTCCATGCGACCATCATGGAGCCGTGGGATGGACCGGCAAATGTGTGTTTTACCGACGGGACGTTGATCGGTTCCGTCCTTGATCGAAATGGATTGCGACCTGGTCGCTTTTGGGTAACCCAGGATGGGCTCGTGGTTCTCGCTTCAGAAACTGGCGTACTCGATATTGATCCTGCGACCATCATCCGTAAGGGTCGCGTTCAACCGGGGAAAATGTTCCTCGTTGATACTCAAGCCGGACGAATAATTGAAGATTCAGAGATCAAGGATCTTTTGGCGGCAGAACATCCCTATCAGGAGTGGTTGGATTCGGGTCTGATTCATCTTGATGCACTTCCCGAACGAGAGCACATTGTGCACACCCACGAATCGGTGGCTCGTCGTCAACAAACTTTTGGATACACCCAAGAAGACTTGCGCATCATTCTTGAGCCCATGGCGCTCTCGGGCGCTGAAGCAATTGGTTCCATGGGAACTGACACGCCGATTGCGGCACTATCTGATCGACCTCGCATGCTTTTTGACTACTTCAGCCAGTTATTTGCGCAGGTCACTAACCCGCCGCTAGACGCCATTCGAGAGGAAATCGTCACTTCTTTAGGGAGCATCATCGGACCTGAAGGAAATCTCCTTGAAGCATCGCCAGGACATGCTCGTCAAGTTGTGCTGCCATTTCCAGTTATAGATAACGATGAACTAGCAAAGATTCTGCATATTAATGCAGACGGAACCCTGCCAGAGTTTGCCGCAGCTCGAATCAAAGGTCTTTACAACGTGTTGGGAGGCGGGGCCGCTCTCGAGAAGCGTCTAGCAGAGATTTTTAATGAAGTTGATGCACTCATTCGTCAGGGTAAGCGATTTATCGTCCTCTCTGACCGCGACAGTACCGCCGCTCTAGCTCCCATTCCATCCTTGCTGCTATGCGCTGCCGTGCACCATCATCTAGTTCGAACCAAGAACCGAACCATGATCAGTTTGCTCATTGAATCGGGCGATGTTCGTGAAGTTCATCATGTCGCACTGTTGATCGGATACGGGGCAGCTGCCATTAATCCATACCTTGCCCTTGAAAGCGTTGAGGATCTCGTTCGCCGGAATATTATTTCGGGAATTTCTCCCGAAAAAGCAATGCGTAATGTGATCAAGGCGTTAGGCAAAGGCTTACTGAAAGTCATGTCCAAAATGGGGGTTTCAACAGTCGCGAGTTACCGAGGCGCACAAATATTTGAAGCAATCGGCCTGTCACAAGAGTTTGTTGATTCTTACTTCACTGGAACTACTTCCAAGTTGGGTGGCGTTGGTATCGACGTCATTGCGCAGGAGAATGCAGCCAGGCACACTGATGCCTACCCTGCATCTGGAATTTCGCCGGCACACCGAACACTTCGCGATGGTGGTGAGTATCAGTGGCGCCGCGATGGATCTCCACATCTTTTTGATCCGGAAACCGTGTTTCGGCTTCAACACTCGACTCGAGCTAAGCGCATGGACATTTTCCGCGAATACACGGCTGGGGTCAATGATCAGTCGGAGCGCCTGATGACTTTACGTGGACTATTTGAATTTGCCTCCAATCGTGAGCCAATATCAATCGAAGAAGTTGAATCGGTAGAGGATATTCTCACAAGATTCTCAACCGGAGCCATGTCGTATGGATCGATCTCGGCGGAAGCGCACGAAACATTAGCCATTGCCATGAATCGCATTGGCGCCAAATCGAATACGGGTGAGGGTGGCGAAGACCCCAGTCGCTATGTCGCCATGGAATCGGGGGATTCCAAACGATCTGCCATTAAGCAAGTGGCTTCGGGCAGATTTGGTGTCACCAGTGAATATTTGGTGAATAGCGACGACATTCAAATCAAAATGGCTCAGGGAGCCAAACCTGGTGAGGGTGGTCAGCTTCCCGGAAACAAGGTGTACCCGTGGATAGCTAAAACTCGACACTCAACACCTGGCGTGACCTTGATATCACCACCGCCGCACCACGATATCTACTCGATTGAAGACCTCGCGCAACTCATCCATGATCTCAAAAATGCGAATACTTCTGCACGTATTCACGTCAAATTAGTTGCGGAAGTGGGGGTCGGAACGGTGGCTGCTGGCGTCGCTAAAGCCCATGCGGACGTAATTCTGATCTCAGGGCACGATGGCGGAACCGGCGCATCCCCGCTGACTTCCCTGAAACATGCGGGTGCTCCCTGGGAGTTGGGCTTGGCTGAAACCCAGCAGACCCTTATGTTGAATGGTCTTCGAGATCGGGTAGTTGTGCAAACCGATGGTCAGCTTAAAACTGGTCGCGATGTCGTCATCGCGGCATTGTTGGGAGCCGAAGAATTTGGCTTCGCTACTGCACCGCTCGTTGTCATGGGCTGCATCATGATGCGGGTGTGTCATTTGGATACTTGCCCGGTTGGTGTTGCAACCCAAAATCCGGTGTTACGGGAGCGATTCACGGGTAAGCCTGAATTCGTCGAGACATTTTTTGAATTCATTGCTCAGGAGGTTCGCGAGATCCTTGCTGAGCTTGGGTTTCGGAGTATCGCTGAGGCAGTGGGTCAGGTAGAGGTCCTGAATCCCGAAAAGGCAATTGATCATTGGAAAGCATCAGGAATGGATTTGTCCCCAATATTGCACTCGGTGGCAATGCCAAATGGGCCTAATGGGCCTAATGGGGTAGAGCGCAGATGCGTCATTTCACAGGACCATTCATTGGATAAAGCCCTCGACAATCAACTGATCGAGTTGAGCCAACCAGCTTTAATCGGTGGCGAGCCAGTTCGAATCCAGTTACCAATTCGGAATGTGCATCGAACGGTGGGGACCATGTTGGGAAGCGAAATAACTCGGCGAGGTGGTCTGCCAGATGGAGTAATTGAGATCACTTTTACGGGTTCTGCAGGCCAAAGTTTCGGTGCTTTCATTCCACGTGGTTTGACGTTGAGGTTGGAAGGAGATGCCAACGATTATGTGGGCAAAGGGCTTTCAGGTGGTCGGATTGTCATTCGCCCTGAACGAGAGTCGATTTTTGTGGCTGAGGACCACACAATTGCCGGCAACGTTTTAGCTTATGGAGCCACGGGTGGAGAAATGTTTATTCGAGGCCGCGTGGGTGAAAGATTTTGTGTCCGAAACTCCGGTGCCCACGCGGTTGTTGAAGGCGTCGGAGACCATGCGTGTGAATACATGACCGGGGGCATCGCAGTGGTGTTGGGATCCATCGGCCGTAACTTCGCAGCCGGCATGTCCGGTGGTATCGCCTATATTTTGGATTTGGATCCATCGCTGGTT
>CAITYI010000063.1 GCA_903896585.1 uncultured bacterium | reverse complement strand
GTACATCGCGAATAGATCCGTACGAGACGAAACACTCCCCACCAGGAACAGCGCGCCAGGTAGGGATGCACAGAAAGCCGTCATCCCACGTGTATGCGGGTGCCGCGGGGTGGTGATTGACGAGGTCGAGCAGGGGCATCAAATAGGACTGCGGTTTCGCGTTGTCCATGGACATTTTGATCGTGCGAGTCTTGAACATCGCGGCTGCATCTGTCGCGGGGGAGAACGCCGGGTGCAGGGATTGAATCATGACGATCGCTTCCGGATCAGTGACGGTGGCGCGCGGATGAGTTGTTAGGAAGTGCTCCCATGTGTGATGTGCAGCCATCACGTCAACGCAGGCATTAAGCACGTCTTGCTGTATCGCGGAAAGTGATGAGGGTGTGCCCTCGACGCGCAGTGGAGGTTCGCCTGACCAGTTAATGTCGGTAACCGGAACGAGGGTGTGCTTCGGGATTCGCATTAACCAAGGGTCATCGGCTTCTGACCACACGCTGATCTGACCGGCTCTCTCGACAATCCGCAGGCGCGGGTTAACCCAGGCGCCCGCGTCCAACAGAAGAGCGAACAGTGCCTGGACAGCCTCGCGCACCTCAGCGCTTTCGGTATCGACCATCACTGTCACAGGGCCAATTATGCGTAACGGATGAACTCACGATCGCGAATCGAGGTCGATTTGGCAACCTTTCATTGCCCGGGCCGGGCAGGCTTCACGCTAATGTCAGGATTCCAGGGAATCACGAGCCTGGGTGGGCAAAGTAGGCACCTGCCAACCAAGGGCAACTGCGCCGAGGCGAATCACGAGAGTGATGCTCACTCCCACGATAAATGGAATCCACTCCCCGAAACTTTCCGTGAGGATGAACGCCACGGATCCGGCGACCGCAGCTAGGGCGTACACCTCGCCATCAAAAATGGAGATTCGTTTCCCAGCGAGAACATCGCGAATAATTCCGCCGCCAATTCCGCTGATCACACCCAAGACAACTGCAGGGCCGGCGGGAAAACCGGCATTACGGGCAATGTCGGTTCCCACGATTGTGAAAGCCGCAAGGCCGATTGCGTCGGTGAAGATAAAGACGCGTCCCATCCAGGTGGTGTGACGCTGCCAAGGAAATACCCGCGCCGCAAACCAGACCACGACCACGGTAATTGCAATCAATGTGATGGTGGGCCAGAAGTCGATTAACCAACCTGGGGTTTGCACCATCAATAAATCGCGCAAGGTCCCACCACCAATTGCCGTTACAGCTGCCAAGGTGGAGACACCCAGCCAGTCCATGCCCGCTCGGGCACCCGCGACGGCACCGGAGGCTGCGAAGGCCACGATGCCCATGACGGTCATCACGAGTAGTGGCAGCGGAAGTTCAAGCACGGACCCAGCCTTTCAGGTTCCGAATTAATAGCCGGATTCGGGTGACGGGCGGCGGTGCATCATTTGACAGGGTCAGTTACCGGTGGCTTGTATGTCCACAAGTAACTGGCGGCAACCGTAATGACCGCGGCGATCAGCGTGCACATCAATAGATAGAGAATTATTGCGCTGATTTGTTCACCTTCGAGGGTGAATAGCACAGAGGCAATCAAGGTCAGGCCTGAGACAGCGATGGGGTAGTTAGCGTTGAAAAAGGCGAGAAAGAACAGGGCACCGAAGAATATGTATAGCGGAGTGAGAACGCTGCCGGTACCAATCAATTGAATAAATACGAACGAGATACCAATGCCCAAGATTGTGCCGAGGGTGCGCCCAATAACACGTGTCGATGTTCCAGTTCGGTCCGGGCGTGACACCCACACCACGGTCATGGGTAACCAGTACTCGTGCGGCCACCCCGTGCTCTGCGCCACCGCCGTTGCAACCCCCACTGCTACAGCAAGGCGTAGGGCGTGGCGAACAAATTCGTCATCGCGTGTTCGATGTTCTTTGAGTCGGTCCACAACCGAGCGCGGTAGTTCACCGACCTGATCAGTTAACGACTTCTGGCGATTAACTGTTATTGCGATTGCACCGCCAATAAGGAGTTGCACCATTCCACCGATGACTAGAGACATGACGGTAGTGATCGCTGTGCGATCAGAATCGGGGGCGCCAGAAAAAATGACGAACAGGACCATGGAAAGGATCCCAATCAGTGCACCCCGCTGACCGAGGGCTCCGGCGAATCCGGCCACCAACGCCATGGCTATGGCGAACGGGAGTTGGCCAATGGACAGGGTCGCGACAAGTCCTCCAATGAGCGTGGCGAGCGCTGCCCACATCAGGCACCAGGCCATGCCTTTGATTTGTTGAGCGGGTTTCGTACCGGTATTCGCAAGGCCAACAAATAACGCGCCGAGCACAAGTGGTGGGGTCGCGGACAACCGATCGAATTCAATGCACGCAAGCACCAAGCATGCGGAAATAATCGCGGTGACAATTGACTTTGGCCAAACAATCTGACCACGCGCCACCGCCATCGGACCCAAAAGCACGTGGCGTAGGTGACCTTGCTGCACGTTATTAGGTTACTGAGTTGGGGGTCTTTGGCCGATATGGCCACAAGAAACTTGCCGCAATTGTGATCACGGCCGCTACCAAGGTGCAGACCAATCGGTAGGGAACTGTTTCGCTGAGCGGTTCGCCATCAATAGTGAACAGGGTTATAACTATCAAAGTAATCCCACCGACGGCAATGGGGTAGTTGGCGTTTACAAAGGCGATTGCGAAAAGAGTGCCGATGAAAATGTATAGGGGCAATCGAATCGGCCCGGTCCCAATCAGGTCAATCAACAAAAGTGAGACACCAATGCCGAGGAGGGTTCCGAGGGTGCGTTCAACAACACGTGTCGATGTTCCGTTCTTGTCGGGGCGGGACATCCACACAACGGTCATGGGTATCCAGTACTCATGGGGCCAACCCGTGCTGTGAGCGATTACCGTGGCAACGCCCACGGCCACGGCGAGGCGAGCAGCGTGACGGGCAAATTGGCTGTCACGCCTTCCGTGTTCTTGGAGGCGATCAATCACTGAGCGTGATTCTTCGATATTCGGTTCGGTCCTTGGGTGACGGCGATCAGATAGGAGGGCAAATGCGCCACCGATGATCAATTGCACCAATCCGCCCAGGCCAAGTAACACTGCAGAGGTGAAAGCTGTCCGTTCGGTATCGGGGGCACCGGAGAAAACGACATAAAGAACCAGGGAAAGAACGCCAATCAGGGCACCTCGTTTGCCGAGTGCACCAGCGAATCCGGCTATTAATGCCATGACCACGGCAATCAAAACTTGTGCCATGTCGAGAGTGGCGGCAAGACCGCCGGCGAGGGTGGCAAGGGTTATCCATAAAAGGCACCAGGCCATGCCTTTGATTGCCTGCGTGGGCCCTATTCCAGCATTGGCTAAGCCGACAAAGCCTGCGCCGATCACCAGCGGTAGGGCCGCACCTACTTGATCAAGTTGTATACATGCAAAGGCAATCGTCGCCGCAATAGTTGCCGAAACAAATGATCTGGGCCACACAATTTGGGCGCGAGAGATCGCACCTGAGCCCACCAAGATTTGGCGCAAATGACCGTGCTGCACTTTAGGTTCCGATCCAAGATTGACGTGATGAAGACCTGCAAGTTAGCACGTTAACTAGTTTTCGGCTGCAATTTTGTTCGGATTCGTCACGAGCAAATACGGCAGCATCCCACGCACTAATTTCGTTTTTTCAACACACCAATTTGGTAGGAGGCAAGGACATTCTCCGGAGCTGACTGGCCAGAATGCTTTCCATCAAACATGAACGTTCCATTTTTGCCACACAGTGCGAGAATGCGAGCGGATCCGCCGGGATGCTGATTGATCCAGTTGGTCACGTTGTACACCTTGTTGTTAACAACGGTCCAACAGGAAGTGCTCTTATTGTTCTTCTTAACTTGAGCGAAGGTAATCTGCTTAGTGGTGTTCGGTGCTGCCACAATGGCTGCAGCACCGAGGAATGAAGATCCGCCGATAATGGCAGCTGCGCCAATGCTAATAAGTGTGTTATTCATGGCTGTGGATTCCCTTCAGTCAGGTCTGGATACCAATCTAACCTGCATTCGATTAATTGTCCCCAGCCGGCGTCTTCGCAGGCTGCGTTGCCAGGCGTCCACGGTGAGAAATTGCACTGGAACCCAGAGAATCACC
>CAITYI010000062.1 GCA_903896585.1 uncultured bacterium | reverse complement strand
TTACCCCTGTTTGAACAAGAAGAAAAATTGGATCATGATTGTGGAGCGTGACCTGGGAACACCCGCCAGTAAATTCCCTGGTTCGCGCAGTGTGGAGAGTAAAACCAAAAAGATTTGTTCAGCAGCAGCAAAGCCGTACACGCTGCTCAAGAAGTACTACCCGTGGTGGGCTATCTGGCCGAGTAGTTCCGGCTGGAAGAACGGAGTGCGCACCGCTCAGTGTTTTGTTCCCTATAGCGAATTTTTGGCGACTCAAACTGCATCCCAAGCTTGAGTAGCTAGTCAATTACCGTTCGACGTGGACCAATTCCCCAAGCAACGTAATTCCAAAACCAGTCGGCAATCACCGAAACGCGATTACGGCCACCGGCAAGGTAAAACACGTGCAGACCCAGCCAGGAAAGCCATGCGGTTGTTCCATGCAGGCGCATACCGTTGGGCAACTCCACCACAGCACGCCGCCGCCCAATGGTTGCCATTTGTCCCTTGTCTTTGTATTTAAATGGCTCGATTTTTTCACCGCGAAGTTGCTTTTCAATACTGGCCGCAACGTATCTGCCCTGTTGCATGGCAACCGATGCCACCATGGGCAACGGGTTACCCCCTTGGTCAACAACATGTGCCATGTCGCCAAGGACCCACACATTGTCATCAATTTGGAGGGTGTCCGAAACTTTCAAACGATTCGCTCGATCCGTTTCACCAAGTATTGACCACTGTTTGGGTGCAGCCACTCCCGCTGCCCAAATAATTGTTCCTGCCGGCAACACCTCACCGGATTTAAGGTGAACGTCGGTGGGATACATGCGGTCAACAGCGGAATCAATTTTGACTACCGCACCAAGTTGTTCCAGTTCAGTTTTTGCGTGAGCAGATGATTTCTCATGGAAAGAGAGAAGAAGTCGCGGACCTGCCTCGACCAAGGTGACGGATGCTTCGTTCGCAATATGGGGAAATTCGCGGAGCATGCTCCGCTGTAATTCGCTCACCGCTCCGGTAATCTCGACACCCGTTGGCCCACCACCCACAACAACCACACGTAAGGCTTCCTTGGGCTTGGCACCCATTTCAACATCTTCATAAGTCTGCAGAAGCTGATTCTTTATTGCCCGAGCTTCCCGGATGTTTTTCATTTGTAGGGCATTTTCCGCAACACCGGGGACACCAAATGTGGTGCCCTCACTCCCAACGGCAAAAACAAGTTGATCAAAATACAGAACTCGCCCATCTTCGAGGCGAATGTTTTTGGCATCTAGTGAGACCTTGACAACATCTCCCCGCACAAAATCGACTCCGGGAATTGCCGCTCGCACGGGATAGGCAATGTCATCTTCGGGTAATCCACCCGTGGCAACCTGGTACAACAATGGCGCAAAAAGTTGATACGGATGGCGGTCAACAATTGTGACATCAACATTGCCCTTCTTGGCAAGTTTGGTCGCACATGTCAGGCCGCCAAAGCCCGCACCAATGATTAAAACTCTCTCGGTCACATGAGAACACTACGGGGCAGTTCATCGGGATACATCGACTGCGCCTCCGGCACGGTGGCATTGAGACGTTTCATCTGGGATTCACTGAGCTCAATACTGATGGATCGCACAATGGAATCAACTGTCACCGGCTTTGTTGCTCCTGGAATTGGCACGATCACGGGCGAAAGGTGCAAAAGCCACGCAAGGGCTATTTCTTGGGGTGTCTTGTTGTGCTCGGCGGCAATGACTGCGAACTCGGCAAACTGGCTACCCAGTTCGGGTGCATGAGCCGAGCCGCCCAATGGTGACCACGGCAAAAACGCAATCCCCAACTCGGTACACCGATCGAGGACATTTTGATCGGCTCGATAGCGGGGTGAGAATTCATTTTGTACTGACACCACCCCACCATCCCCACCATCGCTAGGTCCACCAAGTACTTCCAGGGCAACTTCCAGTTCATCAAGAGTGACATTTGACAGACCCACCGAACGCACCCACCCAAAATCCCGGATTGCAGCCACTGCCCGCATTTGTTCGGTGTAAGACATGGATGGGTCGTGGCGGTGGTGCTGATACAAATCAATAACGGAAACACCCAGTGCCGTCATGCTCGCCTCGCAGGCAGACTTGAGGGCGGATTCGCGTGAGTCTCTTCCCCATTGCTCGCCCTCAGAACGCGTGATTCCACCTTTTGTTGTGACCAAAACGGCGGATACATCTGCGGGGCCGGTGTACAACGACAGTGCATCTGCCACCAGCGATTCGTTGTGGCCAACGCAATCCCATGTTGGTGCATAAATATTTGAGGTGTCTAGCAGTGTGATACCTAAATCCAAAGCCTGGTGAATGGTTGCAATGGCTTGTTCCCGATGCGGAATCATTTCAGGAAATGACAGTGGCATGCAGCCCAAGCCAATTGCCGAGACGTTCCAAGGACCGATTGCGCGCTGAGGAAGTGGATTCATGATCCAATTCTATTGGAATGGACAGTAAATGAGTATCTTGTTAATCCGCTAACTCTGTCGCAACTTGTAACCATTGTTCCTCTATTGCTTCACGTTTGGTAATAATTTCACGCAAGGACACGTCCAATTCGCCCAACCTGGTGTATTCGCCGGCAGCTTGTGCCATTTGATTGTGGATACCCGAAATTTCATCATCGACTTTCGCCAATTGACGCTCATACTTATCAATTTTCTTTCGCAGTTCGCGTTCCCGAGCCGGGTCACTTGACCGCTTCGATTGATCTCTACCGGCCCCACCCGATTTGTTCATGAGTGCGCGCAATTCCAAGTACTGATCAAGACCACGGGGCAGGTCGGTCAGTTTTCCATCGCCGAGGACCGCGACAAATGAATCACATACTCGTTCAAGGAAGTAACGATCATGGGAAATAACTAAGAGTGATCCGGGAAATCCATCCAGAAGGTCTTCGAGCGCGGCGAGTGTTTCCACATCGAAATCATTTGTTGGTTCATCCAGTGCCAAAATATTCGGCTCCGTCATGAGAATGCGGGTGAGTTCTAATCGACGTCTCTCGCCGCCAGAAAGTTCAGCGACCCGGGTGAACTGACCATCATGATCGAATCCCAATCGCTGACACACTTGGCTTGCGCTCAGCTGTTTGCCTTTGCCCAAGTCAATGTAATTCGCAACTGCTTCCACCGTGGCGATCACCGTCTTGGACTCATCAAGTTCACTTAAATGTTGGCTGAGCACTCCCGGTTTCACCGTGACCCCTTGAACTCGCTTGCCGGACAGGGTTGGAATTTCACCGAGCAAGGTACGCATTACCGTGGTTTTCCCGGCACCATTTGGTCCCAAGATTCCAATTCGAGCACCGGGGGCAATATTCCAGGTCAATCGATCGACCAATGTTCGTGAATCAAAGCCGATGCGAGCATCATGGAGTTCATAAACCGTTTTGCCTAGCCGGGCACTGGCGAATTCCAGTAATTCGACCGAGTTGCGCGGCGGCGGTTCCGCCGCAATTAGCTCATTAGCCGCATCGATGCGGAAACGTGGCTTGGAGGTGCGGGCAGGTGGTCCCCGGCGCAGCCAGGCAAGTTCCTTGCGCATCAGGTTTTGTCTGCGGGACTCGCTGGCGGCTTCCTGTCGCATTCGTTCTGCTTTTGCTAAAACATATGCCGAATAGCCGCCCTCGTATTCCTCAACGTTTCCACCAACAACTTCCCACATGTGGTCGCAAATTTCATCGAGGAACCAGCGATCGTGAGTCACCGTGACCACGGCAATTTTTGTGCGCTTTTTGAGGTGATCTGCCAGCCAGGCGATTACTTCTACATCGAGGTGGTTTGTGGGTTCATCCAGAAATAGCACATCGACATCGCGAATCAATTGCGCGGCCAGGTGAACTCTTCTGCGTTCACCACCGGATAATTCGGCCACCACGCGATCAAGTTGCTCCGGTTCATATCCCCCGAGTAATTCCATCAGGATGTCACGGGTGGCTGAATCCCCGGCCCACTCGTAATCCTCGCGGTCACCGAGGACCAATTCGCGGACAGTTTGGGTGGCGCCGAACTCACCCACCTGATCGAGTTCACCGATCACAATATTTGCTCCGCGGGTTACGCGACCGGAATCAGGTGGCTCCCCACCGGCCAAAACTCGAAGAAGGGTGCTCTTGCCGGCTCCATTGCGGCCGACCACACCCACTCGCTCACCCCGGCCAACGCCAATTGACACATTAGCTAGGAGTGGCCGGTCGCCATAAGACTTGTACACCGATTCACAGCTAATCAGATTAACTTGAGTTGTTGGCGCCACCGGGACATCATGCCCATCAATTGCTCACATCACTACACCGGTTAGGACTATATTCTCCCAGCGTGGGTCTCTTTGGCGCCAAAAAGCCTAATTCCGATGCACCGCCTGCTCCTGCTACACCACGTGTGTTGTCACTGGGCAATGGCGTCACAATCCCCTGCCCTGCTGAGAATTACCCTGGAATTCTTGAATCATTGCGCTCTCGATGCTCACGAGAACAAGACAAAGACTTCTTCATCGATTGGATGGGCGTTCGCACGCGCATGTCCATGCTGTCGTGGGCACCACAAGAGTTAGCCAACACCCTGAGTTCGGAATTACCGATTCCAGACGATGGTTATCGGTCCGAGGCTGAGGAATACGTGGGTCTCGCCCTCGCTCTTGACCGAGCCGATTCCGACTTTTGGGTCATGGAGGTCGGTGCCGGTTGGGCGCCCTGGGTGGTCAGTGGTGTGGTTGCCGCTCGGGACCGGGGGTTATCTGCTCGGGGAGTTGCCATAGAAGCACATGCCGAACATGCACGGTGGGCGGTTCAACATGCTCAGGACAATGGAATCGATGTCGAACTCATTGAAGGATCCGCGGAAGAAATCTTGGAGGAAGTGCGAAACTCCACCGCAACAATGCTCGTACTCGTAGCCGCCGGTTGGCACGAGAACACGGTTCTGGAGTTTCCCGATGTTGACGGTATCGATATGGGCTTAGCGGTGTGCACCATGCCGGATTCAGGTACCGACTATCGGGGTGCGCATCTACAACACAAAAAAGTGACCGCGGTCTGCCTTGAAGAACTTTTCGGTGCTCTGGGAAATCCGCGAATCGATCTCGTGCATATAGATGTGCAGGGGGTGGAGTACGAACTCTTGCAAGCTGAGGCGCGGGCCGTTCAAGATCACGCGCAATTAATGGCGGTGGGGACGCACAGCCGACTGGCCGAGGGGCAGTTACAGGATTTTTTCTTAGAGCGTGGCTGGGGGATCATTATTGATCAGCCATGTGAGGCGATTTTCACCATGACCCGCCCAACTCTTGCCGGGTTCACCGTGAGAGATGGATTCCAACTCTTTGAAAATCCATTCTTGCTCAATATATAGCGACTACCCCCATTAACTAACACCATGACCCGCGTGATCCCGCGATTCGGTAGCCTCACGCCATGAAAGGGATCATTCTCGCCGGGGGCACCGGTAGTCGGTTGTGGCCAATTACCAAGGGCGTGAGTAAGCAACTTTTGCCCGTGTACGACAAGCCCATGATCCATTATCCGCTCGCAACCCTGATGGCAGCCGGTTTACGCGAGGTCTTAATCATTACCACCCCAGAAGACTCCGAGACTTTTTCCCGGTTGCTGGGCGACGGCTCAGCCTGGGGCATGAAAATCGAGTACGCGGTGCAGCCGAAACCTGAAGGTTTGGCGCAGGCGTTCATCATTGCCGAACATTTCCTCGCCGGCGACAGCGCCGGTTTAATTCTTGGCGACAATCTTTTCTATGGACCAAGCCTGGGTCGCAAATTAGCCGATCAAACATCCGTGGTCGGTGGCCATGTTTTTGCCTACGAAGTTGCAAACCCCAGTGAATACGGCGTGGTGGAATTCGGCCCCGAGGGCATTGCCATTTCAATTGAAGAGAAACCTGCGAAGCCCAAGAGTAATTTTGCCGTGCCTGGACTCTATTTCTATGACAGTAGTGTTGTGAATGTTGCAAAGACAATTACCCCGTCGGATCGTGGCGAACTAGAAATTACCGCCGTCAACGACCATTACCTGCAAGCCGGGAAACTCGGTGTCACCGTGCTTGAACGCGGAACAGCGTGGTTGGACACGGGAACATTTAGGTCTTTGCAGGATGCCGGTGAGTTCGTTCGGGTCATGGAGGATCGCACCGGGACCAAGATTGGGTGTGTGGAGGAAATCTCCTGGCGCAATGGCTGGATTACTTCTGCGCAACTGCGTGAACTAGCCGAACCACTTCTCAAAAGTGGTTACGGTGAATATTTACTTAACTTGGCCAAATCCTAGGAATCTGCCGGCTTTACCAGGAATACCGGGATCTCCCTCTTGATGTTTCGCTGGTACATGTCATATGCCGACCATTGGGAAATTAACCCCGAGTAAATGCGCTCTTTTAATGCACCCTCAACTCGCGTGAATATTGCTGCGATTTCATTTCCGTCAATACTGATGCGGCCGCGATCGTGGGCCTCCACGTTAAACACCCAGCCCGGAATTCTTTCCTGACCCGCATTGGATCCGGCAATTCCCCAGCCACCGTCGATGGGAACGGCGAGAAGTGGTGTGCTTCGCCAATCTCCGGACTTGCGACCGAGGGTGGTGATCCACACAACCTGTGCGCCACCGGGAAATGTTCGACCCAGTTTTCCTTTACTTGCCCAGTGCACGAATTTGTGTAGGTGGGTTGTGGTGCGCAGAGCTGTTCCCCACAGTGCATCGTAACTTTTCGATCCCACGGGAAAAGTCTAGTTCTGTGCAGCAATAAGTGCATCGATTCTTTGGGCAAGTTGATAGTCAAGATCGGTGATGGTTCCGGCGGAGTGGGTGCTGAGGACAAATGTCACTGTGCGCCAGCGAATATCCATATCTGGGTGATGATCCATGTCTTCAGCAGCAATAGCCACTTCACGAACAAGATTGATGGCATCCAGGAAAGTTGCGCAGGTCACCGAGCGACGAAGAAAGTCCCCTTCGTTTACCCACTCAGATGAAATATCAAGACTCATGTGCGGATAAGCGGAAAGAGTTCGTGGTCCATGGGAGCGCCAGCAGGAATCTGCAGGTTCAGGCCATCAAAGTTCGGTGAGGTCACCCAGTCGCGTGGCGCATGCACCATGTCATCGCCGAGGAATCGCAAAGAGAACGCCCGACGGCGGTTCTTTCCGGGAACACCGTATGCGTGGTGCACGGTCAGCATGTGGAAGAACACAGCATCGCCCGGTTGCATGGCCCACCCGCGAATATCGAAGTTGTCCCGATCAGCTTCGATCTGAGGTATCTCAGACATGCTGCCTTCGGGAAACCACTTGGCCTGATTGTCCATAAATGTGCGCGGCATGAGCCACCCCATTTTGTGTGAACCGGCAAGGAATTCCAATGTGGATTCCGGTGCAACCGGATCTACCGGCGCCCACATGGAGACATTCATGGTGCCGTCCACGTTGTAGTACGGCTGATCCTGGTGCCACGGTGTGTGCTGCAGGGTCCCTGGTTCCTTCACCAGCATGTGATCATGAAAAAGCCGAACGGTATTCCCACCCATTAATGCAAGGGCAACATCGGCGGCCCTTGATTCAAATGCAATCTGGCGGAATTCATCGATTCGACCCCAATTACAAAAGTCTTCAACAAACTTCCCAGGATCATCGGGGGTGCTAGCCACTTTAAACATGGGACCGGGCTCGGCGAGGTTTCTTTCAATGCCACGCT
>CAITYI010000061.1 GCA_903896585.1 uncultured bacterium | reverse complement strand
GTTAATGACGGCTCAACCGATGCCACAGCACGAGAGGCGCTTTCAGCAGGCGCGCGAGTTGTGTCCCTTCCCTTCAATGTAGGTGTCGGTGGCGCAATGCGCACGGCTTTTCTTTACGCCCAGCGCGAAGGCTACGAAGCTCTCGTACAGGTGGATGCAGACGGGCAACATGACCCCGCAGACCTTGATAAGTTAATTGATGGGCTCAGTGAGGCAGACGTTGTTGTGGGCACTCGCTTTCACCCCAACTCCATGTATTTCGTTGGTGGACCTAGGCGCTGGGCCATGGTGTTGTTGTCAAAATCCTTGAGCTGGATGAACAAGGGGCAAATTTCAGATCCCACATCAGGATTCAGATCAGCAGGGCCTAAGGCAATTGAGCTATTTGCCGTTGAGTATCCAGCTGATTACCTTGGTGACACGGTCGGATCTCTGGCAATTGCCATTCGAAATGGGCTAATCATTAATGAACGCCCGGTCACCATGTATTTTCGTCAAATAGGTCGACCCAGCAAGAATGCTCTTTGGTCAGCTCTCTACCTGGGTCGCGCCTCCTTGGCAATCTTGGCGACCGGACTTAAAGGTCAGCGCACCCCACGCGAGGACGCAGCATGACCGCCAATATCTTGGCTGGGGGCGCGGCGTTCGTCACGTTTTTCTTTGTCTTTTATCTACTGCGCCGTGGGGCATTGCGAGAGAAGTACGCCGTTCTCTGGTTGTTCTTTAGCGGAGCCGCCTTGTTTTTCGCTGTGTTTCCCGGCGCCTTGGTCTGGTTCAGTAATTTAATTGGCGTTGCCGAACCAGTAAACCTGCTTTTCTTTATGGCAGTTGTCCTGCTGGTACTCGTTGCCGTTCAACTAAGTTACGAACTCAGCCGCCATGAAATGCGAATTCGGCGACTCGCTGAAGAAATTGCACTCCTCCAAGATGAAATCACCGAGATCAAACGCCTAAACAATGGTGAATGAACCCGTACTGGTCATCGCGTTCAATAGACCAGATCACTTGAAACGACTGATAGAGCGCCTGCGCGTAATTTCAACCTCAAAAATTTATGTCGCAATTGATGGCCCACGTCCGGAGAAGCACGGCGAAATCGAGAAAGTAGAAGCCTGCAAAAGACTCATTAATGAGATTGATTGGCCGTGCTCCGTGACAACCAATTTTCGCGAGCACAATCTTGGTTGCGGGCTGGGAGTAAGTAGCGCTATCACATGGTTCTTTACTCATGAGGAACGCGGAATAATCCTCGAAGACGACATTTTGCCCTCACATGATTTCTTCAAATTCTGTGAAGATCTATTGAAACGCTACGCACGCGACCCAAAAGTTTTCGCGATTTCAGGTTGCAATTTTGTTCCACCTGATGGACAGACACGGCCTCAAGACTCATTTCGCTTTAGCCAGATTCCGCACATTTGGGGTTGGGCAACGTGGAAAGACCGCTGGGACAACTACAGCCTCGACATTGCCGGCTGGCGTTCTCAAATCACCTTGCGCAAACTGTGGAAGAAGGCTGGGGGCGATTTACCTTCCACCGTTTACTGGGCAAGTACCTTCGAGCTCCTAGCCAGAAAAGAAGTGGACACGTGGGATGGTCAATTGGTTTTGTGCTCCATGATTAATGGCGCTCTCACAGCCACCAGCAATGTGAACCTGATCAGCAACATTGGATTTGATTCCGAGGCAACCCATACGTTTGAAGACCGTAATGACCTGCAACCAATTATGGCCATGGAATTCCCACTTTCGCTACCTCCACGGATTGAGGTGGATGCCAAAGCTGACAAATGGACGCGAAAACACCACTTCAGGGCGACATGGCGTGGAATGCTGGAGCAGGGCGACCGCTACCTTAGGCGGAGGAAACCTTCTAGATCAAGGAGTGCATAGGTGTCAATCGCACGAGGACGAGCTCTTGTAACCGGTGGAGCTGGCTTTATCGGTTCTCACCTGTGTGAGCGATTATTGAATGACGGATACGAAGTACTGTGTGTGGATAACTACTACTCATCTACAAAAGACAATATCTCGCACCTTCTCGGTCACCCGCGTTTTGAGGTAATCCGCCACGACGTGACTTTTCCCCTTTACGTTGAAGTAGATGAAATTTATCACTTGGCGTGTCCGGCAAGTCCAATTCACTACCAACGTGATCCCGTCCAAACAACCAAGACTGCGGTCCACGGTTCAATTAACATGCTTGGTCTCGCAAAACGCACGGGTGCAAAAATCCTTCTCACCTCAACTTCTGAGGTCTACGGCGATCCCCTCGTGCACCCACAAACCGAGGAATACTGGGGCAATGTCAATCCAATCGGTCCTCGTGCTTGTTATGACGAAGGAAAGCGAGCAGCGGAGACGCTCTTTTTTGATTATTACCGCCAACACAACTTGAAGATTAAAGTTGTTCGGCTATTTAATACCTATGGCCCCCGAATGCACCCACAAGATGGACGGGTTGTTTCCAATTTCATCATGAGTGCTCTCGCAAATTCACCACTCACTGTATATGGCCAAGGAGAGCAGACTCGTTCATTCTGTTATGTCAGCGACCTGATTGAAGGACTAATTTCCATGATGAACAGTCCTGATGAAATCACCGGGCCAATCAACCTAGGCAACCCTGGTGAATTCACCATCAGTGAACTGGCTGACATGGTGATCGCGCAATCAGGCTCACAATCCGGTATCGATTACCTACCCCTACCTGTCGACGATCCGATTCGGCGCCAACCGGATATCAGCAAGGCAAAACACCTGCTGGGCTGGGAGCCCACGATCAAACTGGAAGATGGCTTAAATACCACCATTTCCTATTTCAGGGATAACGTCATCGCATGATCCTTGGAACCATCCTCGTTCTTGTAACTTGGATTGTTGTGATCGGGGTTATTTCGATAGTTGGAATAGCGGTGAGCCTCCGGCAACAAAGTCACCTCAACAAACCTGCACTGACTCTTGGAGTTATTCGTCGAGGTCTTTGGTGGGGTTTTGCTATCTGCGTCATAGTGATTCTAACTGTGGGCCTGTGGACTCCACTCTCCAGCATTTCGGCCGCATTAATTTTTCTTGTACTCGTGAGTACAGCGGCAATAACAATTTATGTACAGCGCCCGGAAGTAAACATCCATTTAAATCGCCCCCAACTTCTGCAGTGGGCGGTTCTAGTTGGTCTGACTATTCCGATTCTCTATTTAGCATTCGCCGCTTTGGGACCGGTTACAAATTACGATTCCGGGTTGTATCACCTGGGAGCAATTAAGTACGCAAGTGAGTACTCAACAATCTCAGGTCTTGCCAACCTCTATTTCCCATTCGGTTACAACACCAGTCAGTACCCACTAGC
>CAITYI010000060.1 GCA_903896585.1 uncultured bacterium | reverse complement strand
GCATTCCGCGGTGCAGGGGCATGGATTTGCGGTGATTGATGCCTGGGTAGGTAACCTGGGTGGAACCTGGCAGATCAATAACCGAGCCGGGCAAGTGGAAATTGAAATCAGGTGGGAACTCTAAATTTCACATATGTGAACTTTTTCGCAGCCTTGTCAAAAACGTTCTACCCTACCCGCTGAGCAGTTATCAGCTGGCGAGAAAAGGGACGGGACATGGTGTTCAAGGCGCAAGCACGGTTTGGATCCGCGGTGATCGCGGGTGTCCCTTTGGCCGCCGGATTAGGTGCCGCGACCGCTCCTCCTGCCCAAGCAACACTGACTTTCACTAATACAACCACGCCCAATGGGACCAACGTCCACGCCGCCACCAGCCAAATTTTTAGTCCCACCCCAGGTGGGCTTTCTATCTCCACGGGCGGCAAAACCACCTTCTCCCACACGATTTCCGGAGGATCGCCGGGACGAAAAACCTAACTCTCATTAAGGCCCCTTGATATTCCGAACAGTTGATGGGGGGAGTGCGCAGTTCATCCACTAACGAAAGGCCCCATCACATGGCAACCACACTCTGGGTAAAGCAAGCGCTCGCCGCTGCCACTGCCACATTCGTCGGCCTCAGTTTTGCCGTGGCGCCCATCTCTTCTGCGGCCGACAGCGGCCTGCAGTACGTCAACCGAACGACTGCCGACGGCTTGGGTAGCAACATGGTGAATGCTGTATTTGTAGTCGGCGCGAACGTCTACGCCGCTACCGATGCTGGGCTGAGTATCTCCACCAATGGCGGAACATCCTTCACCAACTACACCACCGCTAACGGTCTCGGTAGTGACAACGTGAGCGGGGTGTTCGTTGTCGGAAGCACCATCTACGCGTCGACCAAAGACACTACCTACGGCTACGGAAGCCCCACTCTGGGTGGCTTGAGCATCTCTACAGACGGAGGCACCACCTTCACCAATAAGAACATGACTAACGGCTTGGGCAGCCCAGATGCAAATGCGGTATTCGTCGACGGTAGCACCATCTACGTCGGTACCGCCGATACCTCCCAAGTCAGAGCCACTACCCCCGTTACCCATAAGGCGATCAGCTCGAATGTCGTGACCCTGACCACGTCAACCGCTCATGGGCTTGCTGTCGGGACACTCGTGGATATAAGCGGTGTCGGATTAGACGGCAGGTACGCCATTACCGACGTGCCTTTTGCGACGCAGTTCTCGTACGCGAAGACTGCGGCAGACCTCACTACCACTGCTGTTAGCCCGGCCGGCTCCGCAACAACGAAGGCTAGGGGCGGTTTGAGTGTGTCCACAGATGGTGGCATCAGTTTCAACCACTTCAACAGTGCTGCGCTGTGCGGGTCTCAAAGTTGCACCAGCGTGCGCGGAATCTACGCCAGCGGTTTGAATATCTACCTGGCGACGAACAACCATTTGGCCTATTCAACAAATGGTGGAACGACATTCACTAATGCGCCAACGGGAGAGCTGGGGGAGAATGGGGTTTACGTCAACGGTGCTACTGTCTTTGCTGCTACCGGGTTTGGCGTGCAGTACTCCACTAACTATTTCGCAACTGAACCCACCACCAGTGGCGCAAGTGCCGGTCTCGAAAGCGCCTACGTGACTGATGTATATGTGAACGGTGGAACACTGTATGCCTCCACGTGGGGAGGTTTAGGAATATCCACCAACGGTGGAACGTCATTCACCAATGACACCACGGAAAACTGCTTGGGTGACGACTTCGTAAGCGGGACCTTCGTCAGCGGCGGAATAATTCATGTCGCAACGGCTGGCGGTCTGAGCATCTCTAACGGAATTGGTGCGGGTTGCCGTACATCTGGTGGTGGTGGCAGTTCATCGTCTGAAACTTCGGAGTCCACACCAACCCCGACTCCAACTCCCGTGGTCACTATCCCGGTGGCCGCGATTCCTGTAGTCGAGGCGATCCCGCCCGGAACGAATCCGAACATCCCGGCGACAGGGTTGACCCCCGGCAGTTCCGTGTTCTTGGTGAATGGTGTCGCCTCAAACTTGACGATCAAGCCGAATCAGCCCGTCGAGCCCAAGTCGCTTGTTGCGACAGGCGATGGGTTCACCATGGAACTTGAGGGTCGTGGATCCACCGGTCAGCCACTTGGTCTGACCAGCGACGCTGCGCTGCGCTTGGAGCGCGGCAGCACCGCACAGGTTAAGGGCACCGGATTCGCGCCGAACTCTGATGTTCAGGTGTATCTGTACTCCACGACACGATTCCTCGGCACGATTCGCACGAACGAATCCGGCGCTTTCGACGGTAGCGTTCCCGTGCCCGCGGATATTGAACTGGGCCGTCATACTTTGCAGGCCAATGCACTGGGTTCCGACAACAACGTGCGTTCGCTTTCCATTGGCGTTGTTTTTGAGGCTCCGGCTAAGCCAGTTCGCACCACGAAGGCGACCGTGAGTTTTGATCCGTTGTCGGCAGCGTTGACACCCAAGGCAAAGAAGGCGCTGCGCTCACTGGCGCGGAAGACCAAGGCCACTGCAACAGGTGGGCTCGCCGTGGGTTACGTGCAGAATGCGGGCGATCCCGCCAACAACGCATCCCTGTCGAAGCAACGAGCCCGCGTGATCGTTCGATTCCTTAAAGCGAACGGAGTCACGGCACCTTTGAGCAGTCGCGGCAACGGAGCATTGACGAAGAAAAAAACCGGACGCAGCGCCACCGTCAGCGTGAGCTACACCAACTGACGGAGGAATACGGAAGTCTTCATTGTAGGAAGCGATGGCCGATATAGTTTCTGAGTTTGTAGGGGGATCAACTGTTGTGATCCATGCAGGAGCCATAAACGAGTAGTGACACGTTGAACCTGATCTCATCTCATGAGCGATGACAGCTGAGTTTTGTTTTTTGGTCGATTCACGATGGCGAGGGTAGTCACTGCCATAAAACAGATGGCTCCGACTATCGAATTCTCCAGCAGTTCGGTCCCGAAACCGGACTGAACAATACGGCTGCCCCCTCGATCACCCCGGACGGTAAGAGGCTGATTTACACCCAAATCGGTGGAAAGTATTCGCTGGGCGTTCTCTACTCCATGAGGATTCCCGCCTCGGTTCGCTGATAAACGGGTAGGCGTTATCGGTTTTCCGGTAAAGTCCATTTGTTTCAAGGCGTTCGATTTTCACACAAACAGATGGACAAATAAGCGATGAAAGCACAACTTCCAAAGACGATATTCGTGGCCCTTGCCGTGTCCGCGTTTGTTCTCAGTGCGTGCAGTTCGGGGTCCTCGGAGTCTGGAAGCGCAGAAGTGGACACATCAGCAGCGCAGTCGGTGGAAGAAGTCGAGACCCCTGGGGACTACCAGGTTGGCGACACCGGTCCCGGTGGCGGGATCGTGTTCTTTGACGCGGGCTCGGTGCAGCCGTGGGGTCGCTATTTGGAGGCCGGGCCGCAATTAGATCCCACGGAGTGGTGCGGTGAGGACTGGGAATTGGATATCCCAGGAACGGTGACAGCAATCGGTTCAGGTGCAGCGAATACGAAACTAATGGTGGATGCCTGTAAGGCAGGTGCTGCTACGTCAGTGAGTGAGTTTGACGGAGGTGGGCTGACCGATTGGTTCTTGCCCTCCAAAGATGAACTGAACGAGTTGTATGAACAGCGGGACACCGTTGGTGGATTTGGGATTGGTAACGACGGGAGTTCCTTTGATGCCTATTGGAGTTCCACCCAAAGCGATGCGGGTACCACGGGGTTCGCGGACGTCGCGTGGACCCAGTACTTCGACGGTGGCGAGCAGCAGGGTAATGACTGCAAGTGCAATGTGTACGGCGTTCTTCCGGTCCGAGCTTTTTAACTATTTCTCCATTTAACTATTTGGCAAAGTGGCCAGGGCATTCAAGGGATTATCGTTATGCCCACGACCGCGCCGCCGTTCACATCTGTGAGCGTCTCGTCCGATGGACTGACTACCTTTTAGAAGACTCAGGTGACCCACGCAAGGAGTATGAGTGGTCAAGCTGGTTTCAAGAAGGGGATATCTACTTTGTGGACACGGGCCTATAAACCGTAAAGCAAAACGGGGTTGGGGTAGTTCTCCCACCCACACCCTCGCTCACGCATTCTGCTCCCGTTAGCTTTTGCGCTTGCGCTTCTGATAAAGGGCAGTGCCTATACCGTAAATCAGTACAAAAATAAAAACTACGATGACATAGTACGTCAACGAAAATTCGTTCCCCAAAACCAGGTTGAAGATCACCAATGCGACACCGAAGATCAACCCAGCGACGAATAACTTGAGAAGTTCCCGTCCGAAATTCATCGATATTCTCCTTTGATTGTTGCCCCAACACCGTGGCTAAGGACTTCACCACCGATGAGCCTACTCAACATTTCTGCGATGTTTTTCATCCTTCGAGTTTCCTTGAGGTGTACTAAGGAGACGAGCCAAATTCTCTGAGTCCGAGAGGTTGGGTCATGGCCCAAAAGAGACGGAAGGGTTGCCTGATTACCGAGGCTGCTGCTGATTTAGGCATTAATGCAGGAACGCCGGGCAACTGGGTGGCGGCGTGGCATGAAGACAACCCGGAGCACTCCTGATTTCATCACTTAGCTGAAAACGGTCCTGCCTGGCGCACACAGTTGGGCAACGTACTCATTACCGAGTGGAAAGGAAAGTCATGCGAGCACATCGCCACGAGGCTTCTCTGCATCACTGATCAGGTCAGATGACTAAACAGGTTTGATACAACGGCCACGGAATTGTTGCGTCAGCCGGGTAACCACCATCTGCTGGAGGAGTTCCACACACATCAGCGCCATTCTTGGGAACCCAGAATTGGCCTTCTTGTTCAAAAATGAAACTCGTGGGCGCTCCGAGAGGTCCGTCATCAGGAGCATCTTTCGGGCCCAAAGTTCCAGCGGCTACCGCCCACCCGTTTGAGCACGTCACTGAATCCGGGTACCACTGGTTATCGCTGCCCATTTCCAGAGCAACCTTTTCAGCCTCTGCATTGATGATCGACGATCACGGCGAGCATCGCCTCTCCGTACTTGTCCGCCTTGACCTGTCCGATTCCATGCACGTTGAGCATCTGTTGGACATTTTTCGGGCGGGCGGCGCAAAGCCCGCGCAGGGTCTTGTCATCCATGACTACGAAAGCCGGCATGCTTTCGGCGTCGGCTATCTTGCGCCGTTCCGCGCGCAGCGCCTGGAACAGGGCCTCATCCTCCGGCGTCACATCGACAGGAGTCTTCGCCGCACTCTTGCTCGTTGATTTGCTTCCCTTGGCTGTCTTCGTGGCGGGTGTTCGCAGCTGGATGGTTTCCTCGCCGGCAAGGATCGGCCGCGCCAGGTCGGTGCGCTTGAAG
>CAITYI010000059.1 GCA_903896585.1 uncultured bacterium | reverse complement strand
GTTGGAAGTGGATGAACACAGATCACCGTTGCTTGAGGATTCGGTGGACTTGATAACTCGCCAACAAGTTTCAGTGAATCTGAAGTAAAAAGTGTGATGGGTGTTCGTTGTGCCGGTAATACCGAGTTGGCCGAGATCGCACTCATGTGCGTCCTCGCGGCCCACGGTTTCCCCGATTGTTCCAACAGGGTGTGTGCCAGTGGCGACGTTCGTCCGCCCCCTGTGGCATGTCTGCCGGCCAGGCCACCACGTGGGGTGTCGCGGGACGAATCTCGTGGTCACACCCGGGACATCGGTAAGTCTTGGTTGCCGCTGATCCGGTTAATTTTCGAACGTGCCACTCACCATCTGGGTGAGATTCGGTTGATTCGTTACCACCAAAATTGGGGCGCGGTGCATGTTCAACTCGGCGATTTTTCCGCCCCATGTCGCTCCTCAATACGTTAATACACTTATACATTTATAAATTGCTTGTGGTTTACGCAATAGATCTAAACCCGCGCCCAACTTTACGCCCAAGGAAACCAGCGGTAACCAAGTGCTCCAATCGCGGTGCCGGCGCAAATCCCGGTTCCCTAAATTCCAAATACAAGGTCGTGATAATTGCGAGAGAAACATCAAGTCCCACCACATCGAGTAACTCAAAAGGACCCATGGGATAGCCGCAACCCAGCTTCATGGCTGCATCAATGTCGTCAAGGGTTGCATAGTTTTCAGTCGCCATGGCAATTGCGTTATTTAAATAAGGGAAAAGAAGTGCGTTGACAATAAAACCTGCTCGATCTGAACACTGAACTGGGACCTTGCCCACACTTCGGATCAGATCAGTGCACTCCGCGACAACCAATGGATCAGAAACCACGGTGCTGACCATTTCAACAAGTTTCATAATGGCAGCGGGATTGAAGAAGTGAATTCCCAGAAACTTTTCTGGACGGCTAGTTTGCGCAGCAAGTTCGATAACTGACAAACTCGAAGTGGTGGTAGCAAAAACAACATTGGCCGGCATCACCCGATCCAGTTCACGAAATACAGTTGCCTTAGTCTCAAAATCTTCAGCAATAGCCTCAATGACGAGGTCCACATTCAGTGAGGACACCGATTCGATTGTCTGAATATTTCCCAGATTCTCCTCAAGTTTTTCAGGAGTGATTTTTCCTTTATCCACCAATTTTTGCCAGGACTTTGCTAAACCAGCGACCGCCGACTGTGACTTTTCGGCGCTCCGAGTAACCAAGGTGACCGGGATGCCAGCCGTTGCAAAAACTGATGCAATCCCGGTGGCCATGGTGCCAGAACCAATAACGCCGACTGACCTGAACCGCGTTGAACCCCCACTGGAACTGGCATCGGGAGTTCGTTGATCGGCGATCACCTCTGGCGAGTTCGTGGATTCATAGGTATAAAAGCCACGCCCTGATTTTCGACCCAATAATCCCGCCGCCACCATTTGCTTCAGGAGAGCATTGGGTGCGTGCAACCGATCTCTGCCCTGTCGATACATGGTGTCCAAGATTTGCAGGGATGTATCAAGTCCGATCAGATCTAAGAGGGCAAGGGGCCCCATGGGTAAACCACAGCCCAACTTCATGGCGCTATCAATATCTTCACGGGAAGCATATTTCTGTTCATACATTGCCACGGCCTGATTGAGGTATCCGAAAAGCAGTGCATTCGCGATGAATCCTGCTCGATCTGACACAACGACCGGCTCTTTGCCCAAAGAGGCGGCCAGATTGCGCGAAATTTCGACCGCCTCAGGATCCGTCGTGACAGTTTGAACTATTTCGATAAATTTTTGAACGGTCGCGGGATTGAAGAAATGCATCCCAAGCACTCGACTTGGCCGGCTCGTTGATACTGAAATGTCCGTGACCGACAGGGCGGAAGTATTGGTCGCAAGGATCGCATGCGAAGGCAATATCTGGTCCAATGTCGCGAATACTTGCCTTTTGGAACCTAAGTCCTCATTAATTGCTTCTATAACGAAGTCGCAATCGGCGAGATCAGATAATTCAGTAGTGAAGCTAATCCGACCACTAATGTTTGCCATGTCATCTTCGGTGAGTTTCCCTCGCGACAACCCGCGCTCCATGGATTCCTGCACTCGACTCTTGGCTCGCTCTAACCCGCTTTCCGTGAGATCCACCCCCACGACCGAGTATCCATTGCGGGCAACAACTTCCAATATTCCTGATCCCATGGTGCCTAATCCGACAACACCGATCCTGGAGATTTCCATTCCGCCGCCCGCTTTCTCTGATACGTGAATTTAACTGCCTGAATAAATCTGAATCAATTCAAAAGAGTCGCAATGAACTATCGTCGGTGCCCTTCAGCGCTTCATAATCCAGGGTGATGCAACTTATTCCCCTGTCGAGAGCCAACGTACGGGCCTGAGGCTTAATCTCTTGGGCGGCAAAAACACCTCGGACCGGCGCAATGAGTGGGTCCCGGTTCAGCAGTTCTAAGTATCGGGTGAGTTGCTCAACTCCATCAATTTCGCCACGACGCTTGATTTCAACTGCAACTGTCTCACCTTGGGCGCTTTTGCAAAGAATGTCGACCGGACCAATTGCAGTCGGGTACTCGCGGCGCACCAATGTGTAACCTTGACCCAGAGGGGATAGATTTTCGGCGAGCAAAATCTGCAGATGTGCCTCAACTCCATCTTTGATTAATCCTGGATCAACTCCCAGCTCGTGGGAATTATCGCTATGTACCTGATGGACCTCAATGCTTAATGTCTCTCCTGACTTATTTGTCACAACGAATTCAGCAGTCTCAGTATTTTCCCGAACCACACAAGGTGGGCTCATCCAATTGAGAGGTTTATATGAACCACCGTCGGAGTGGATTAACACGGAACCATCAGACTTGAACATAATCAGCCGGGTGGCTCGAGGGAGGTGGGCACTCAGCCTCCCGCGATAGGTCACCGTGCATTCAGCAACTAATAGCCTCATGGTTCCAGCAACGACACAATCTCCGACATGATGACGGTCGTGTCGAAATTCTTCGGTGTAAACACTGCTTGAACGCCCTGTTGCTGCAGCCAAAGAGCATCTTCATCGGGGATGATCCCTCCCACAACTACCGGAATGTCAACGACACCCGCGGCTTCCAAGCCGGCAAGTACCTGGGCAACAAGAGTCCGGTGCGACCCGGAAAGAATAGAAAGTCCAATGACATCTACGTCTTCGGCAATTGCTGCAGACACAATTTCCTCTGGTCTGAGCCGAATACCCTGGTAAATCACTTCGAATCCACAATCTCGGGCGCGGACCGCTATTTGCTCGGCCCCATTGGAATGACCGTCGAGACCTGGTTTGCCAACCAGCATGCGAAGTGGCGCACCTCGCTTCTCTGCGATGGCATGAACGCGCGCCCGCACAGCTCGAATGGCATCAGTGTCTGTAGAAATCGATTCGATGACACCCGTGGGTGCCCGATACTCACCATAGATTTTACGAAGAGTCTCTGCCCACTCGCCGGTTGTTACTCCAGCCCTTGCGGCCACGATGCTCGCGGGCACCAGATTTTCACCAGCTTGCGCAGATCGAGTGAGTTCGGCTAGGGCACCCACAACAGCCTCAGCATCGCGCGCTTGCCTCCAGTTACGAATTTCCTTAATGCGCTCGTTCTCTACGGATTCATCGACCACGAATATATTAGATTCCACCGAGTCCAAGAGTGGACTCACTTCGGTTGTTGTGTGGATATTCACCCCAACAATGGGCAGTTCTCCCGATTCAATAGCTGCGCGGCGAATTGCGTGAGAAGCAACCAGTGAGCTCTTCAGGTAGCCAGATTCCAGCGTCACGACCGCACCCCCCAAAGCTTCAATGCCCTCATATTCCGACTGGATCGCGGTCATGAGTTCTTCGACCTTTTTTTCTATGACGGGGGATCCAGCAAAAATGTCTTCATATTCAAGGATGTCACTCTCTAGCGCAAGAACCTGTTGCATGCGAAGTGACCATTGTTGATCCCACGGCCGAGGCAGTCCCATGGCTTCATTCCACGCTGGAAGTTGGACTGCACGTGCCCGTGCGTCTTTGGATAATGTCACAGCAAGCATTTCCAACATGATCCGTTGAACATTGTTCTCAGGTTGCACTTCAGTGAGTCCCAGGGAGTTCACCTGGACCCCGTAGCGGAATCGGCGCGACTTCGAGTCAGTCACTCCGTAGCGTTCGATGAGCAGTTGATCCCACAAGCGCCCGAATGCTTTCATTTTGCACATTTCTTCAATGAACCGCACACCCGAGTTCACAAAGAAAGAAATTCGAGAAACCACATGATCAAACTCGACATCGGTTTTGGATCTTGCAGAATCCAGCACTGCGACCGCAGTGCTCAAGGCAAACGCAACTTCCTGGACGGGAGTAGCACCTGCTTCTTGAAGGTGGTAACTACAAATATTGATCGGATTCCACTTTGGAGTGTTCTCTACGGAAAAGGCCACGAGATCTGTGGCTAAGGACAGCGACGGCGCCGGCGGGAAAACATAGGTGCCTCTGGACAGGTACTCCTTAATTATGTCATTCTGGGTAGTCCCGGAGAGATTCGCTCGATCCACACCCTGTTCATCGGCAACAGCTATATACAGGGCATAGAGCCATACGGCGGTTGCATTGATCGTCATGGAGGTATTCATGGTGCTCAGGTCAATTGAGTCAAAGAGTTGACGCATGTCAGCGATTGAGGCAACCGATACCCCCACCTTGCCCACTTCACCCAAGGCCATGGGGTCATCAGGGTCGTAGCCAGTCTGGGTGGGTAAATCGAAGGCTACCGACAGTCCTGTTTGCCCCTTGGCCAGATTCCGCCGAAAAAGCGCATTGGAATCCTTGGCGGTCGAGTGTCCCGCATAGGTACGCATGATCCAGGGAGAGTCGGCCACTTGGGCAGGGTATCCAACCCAGCCCCCTCCAGCGAGGGTTGATGGAAAAAAGTCGCGTAGATCACGTTTCCAAGGCACGATTGCGGTGTGCAAATCTCCAACAGCTTCTCCTACGTCTTTGGGCCAATCGTGGCTCTCATAGGGATAGGTGCCATGGTGCTCGTGCTTCGATGGGCCTACTCACGCGGTTCGTCGGTCGTTGCTGCCCCTGCAAGAGCCGGCCGCGGGGATGAATACGGACTACTCGTGTGCGTAGCCAGCCCCAGTGATTACATCCAGGGTGAAATTTTGCGCCGCACTCTAGAAGACCAAGGAATTAAGGCGAACCTCGCCCAAACTCTCGACGGCCCCAAGGTGATGGTGTGGCCAGCGGATGAAGACCGCGCGCGACGTCTCTTGCGCTAGATAAAAACGCGCGCGACGTCT
>CAITYI010000058.1 GCA_903896585.1 uncultured bacterium | reverse complement strand
CACGTGCCATGGCAGAGGCGATTCGGAGTGCAAAGCATTTTTTGCCCAGAAGTGCATTACCGCCGTAGCCGGAACCATAAGACCAAATCTCCCTGGTCTCCGGGAAGTGCACAATATATTTAGTGTCGTTACAGGGCCAGGTGACATCGGGTCGAGCATTACCGTTGTCATCGAGAAGCGGATATCCCACACTGTGGATAGCGGGAACGAACTCGCCGAATTCACCGATTTCATCAAGTGCGGCCTGACCCATGCGCGTCATAATCTTCATGTTGACCACGACATATGGCGAGTCAGTAATCTCGACACCCAGTTGAGCAATTCGTGATCCCAATGGACCCATGGAGAACGGCACGACATACATGGTTCGCCCGCGCATGGAACCACGCATGAGGCCTGTCAAAGTGGAGCGCATCTCTGAGGGTTCAGCCCAGTTATTTGTCGGGCCGGCATCTATCTCGCGCTGCGAACATATATAGGTGCGGCTTTCCACCCGGGCGACATCGCTGGGATTTGATCGTGCGAGAAAAGAATTCGGTCGAATGGCCTCATTTAAACGAATGAATGTGCCAGCATCCACCATTTCTTGGGTCAATCGATTCCATTCTGCATCTGAACCATCGCACCACACAATGGAATCAGGTTCGGTGAGCACTGCCATTTCGTCGACCCACTCGAGCAACTGCTTATTCTGGGTTGGTGCCTGCGCGAAATCTAACCGAGTGCCCATGAAAATCACTTCCCTGCGAATCAATGAAAAATTCGAGGAATTTTCCTCGTATGGTGGATAAGGATGCACCCGTATTCCCTTAATTTCCACTCGAATCAAGGTGATCTAACGCACTTGTGACAAAGGGCACAACCAATTGCCACCTTATGGAGCGATTTATCGAGGCCCCGGGGAAAGGCGCTGCTCCCATGTAATCGTTTGCCTGATGGCGGCCGCAATCATTCGGGCAAATCTCTTTGCCCCCGTTGGGGTGAGGTGGACTCCATCGGAGTAGAGGTATGACTTCTTCGATTGAGAGATCGAGTGCCAGTCGAGAACTCGAACCCGGGAAGCCGAGAATCCTTGGGCGCACTTTTCCATGAGGGAATTATTGAGGTTCTCCCACTTGCGGGGAACTTTGAGATTAACGAGGAAGACCGTCCGGTCAATTCCGGCCGCTCGCACGGTGTCCCGGCAGGTGTCCACCGAATATGCGCCATTTGTACCGAGGTGAACCACAACATATTTGACGTTGGACTTAGCTGCTAACTCTTTAACCAACGCCGGTCCACTAGTTGCTTGCCGGCTCACCTTGGCGTCTACCTTTACTACCCCAATTTCCAGTAGTTGGGACTTGGCCCCCAGCATGACGGAGTCACCGATCGCTATTGCCCGGAATTCGAAATTAGATTCGGATTCGGATGCAGATGCGGATGGAATAACCACAGCCAATAACACCCCGACCGCAATCATGATCGAGGTCACGGTAACTAGGTATTTCCCATTGAGGAAGGTTGTGAAATTCATGGTCTCAGGCAAGGGAGGGCCCTCAGGCCAGGGAGAGGAAGAGTTTTTCCAACTGCTCTTGGGTCATGGGTGCTTTATCGCCCTTTTCAAAACACTCCTGCATGCCCGTGGCGACAACTTTGAACCCAGCCCGATCCAATGCTTTAGAGACCGCGGCCAGTTGGGTGACAACTTCGGTACAACCACGACCCTCTTCAATCATCTTGATAACGCCTTCTAGTTGACCGCGGGCGCGCTTGAGTCGAAGGAGAACTTCATTATTGATTTCAGGCTCCAAATCCATGGCATCAGTGTAGCCGCATATACCCGCTGGGGTATCCTCAGACCATGGCACATTCACACGGGCAAGATGTTCAGGACGAACTCATGCCGCTTGCTCGGGACCTTCGCCGAGCCATCCCCGCCGTCTACGCCGGGTTTGCCGCCCATTCGAAGGGAGCCGCGCGCGCCGGTGCAACCAAGGAAGAAGTTGCTGAGGCAATTGGCGTCACTTTCCTCATGGCCGGTGGTCCAGCCACGGTCTACGGCCCTCGGGCTTACGCTGCCTTCTGTGAATACGCCGACGGTAAATATGCCAACGGTAATTGAGGAACACTCAAGTGAACATGTGCCAATTCGATTGATTGTCATTCAATGAGTGGCCGGATTGCATTAGTCGGCAGTGGTGAATACCTTCCGGTCATGCAGGGGGTGGAAAGTTGGCTGCTAGAAAATCGTCCACCGCGATTCGTGCAAATTGCTACGGCTGCCTCGCTTGAAGGTGAGCGAAGCCTTGCTCGGTGGCACAAGTTAGGAAGCGAATCCGCCGAACGACTCGGAGTGGAGCAAATTATTCTCGATATCCGAAACCGCGAAGATGCCGACAACAAGCAGTTTGTTACTGCTCTTGGAGACGCTGGTGTGATTTACCTTTCCGGAGGAAATCCGGGTCACCTTGCTCGAACCCTCCGAGGAACCAGGGTGTGGGCCGCAATTCGCGAACAGTGGGTTGGCGGAGCTTCTGTCGCCGGGTGTAGCGCCGGAGCCATGGCGCTGTGCAGTTACGTCCCCGATTTTCGTCACCCCAAAGCCGGTGGTGAAGAAGGACTCGGTCTGGTTCTTAATGCTCGGGTCATTCCCCACTTTGATCGCTACACCAGATTCATTCCTGACTTTGCCCTCAGACCTTTAATAACCCAAGACAACGTAGTGATTGGGATAGACGAAGATACCGCGCTTGTCAGCCATGGCGAAACGGCAAACAACGCCCGCGAGTGGAAGTTTGTCAGCCGCGGACAGGGGTCGAGTTGGCGAATT
>CAITYI010000057.1 GCA_903896585.1 uncultured bacterium | reverse complement strand
GAATCAATCGAGTCCAGAAGACCTGAATCACCAGCAACTGACTCGGCGAGATCCGTTTCACTCCCCGAATCAAGCGGAAGCTCTCCCCCGCCCGTGAGATCTTCCTCCGTGAGCAGATCTTCCTCCGTGAGCAGGTCTTCTTCCGTGAGCAGGTCTTCTTCCGTTAGCAGGTCTTCTTCCGTGAGCAGATCCTCCTCGGGAAGAACCTCTTCACCTTCGACAAATTCGGTGGCAGCATCGCCAAATTCAGACAGGTCGAGTTCGGCGTACTGGTCTTCTTCCGGAACAACTTCGGTGCCGGTATCGGTGGGTTCACCGGTTATTTCATCGACGACTACTTCGCCCGTGACATCGGTGGTAGCTGCGTAACCTCCCGGTGGATAGGGAACGGTCAACATCAAGCCGTTCTCACCGCCCAAGAGCTCTGGGAATCGGTTAGTGATTGCCGGAACACCGACGGCAATTCCGAGAGTTAAACCAGCAAGGTAGGGGCCCTTGAGTCTGGCGGCCAACCCACCGATGATGCCCCCGACGAGCACGCCACCTAATCCGGCAAACACCATGGACCACACGGCATTCCACTGCCAACCGAAGAACGGCACCGTTTGCCAATTCATGGAGGTCAGCGCGAATACATAACCGCCAACTGCCATGAGTGCACCGTTACCAAGGGAAACCTGTCCGGACAGACCCACAAGAATGGTCATGCCGAACATTGCGGTGGCATACATGGCGATGAGCGCTAGGTATGAGCTGTACAGCGGGTCAATGTTGTTGTTCAGGAGAAGCAGCAAAAGCCACGCAATACCAACAATGACCGCGTGCCAAATAATTCGGTTACCTGGGAAAGTGCGTAAAAGCTTCACACCGACCTCGATCCGTGGTGACTGAATACCCCGTCAGGTTTAAGTAACAGGTTGAGGGCCAGAAGAATCAGGGCAACAACCGGTGCGTTACTTGAGTCGCTGTAGCCTGAGATTAGGGAAATGATTAAGCCGGTACCAAGACCAAAGGTCACGGCTCCGACCAAACTATCTAGGCCACCGATAACTGCAGCAGTAAAGGCAAAGACCAAAAGGATGTCGAAACTGGTCGGTGAAACTGTTGAGAGGGGGGCAACCAAAATACCTGCGACTGCGCCCACACCGCCAGCAATTGCCCAACCGGTGATCAACATCCGACTTACGCGAACACCAGATAGTCGAGCAACTTCTGGGTTAAAGGCCGAAGCTCGCATGGAAAGACCCAATGCGGTCTTGGTGAACAACAATGTCAAGCCGATCACGAGAGCAGCCGTTACAACCAAGACAAGAATGTCATAAAGTGAAATAGGCCAAATTCGTCCGCCAATTTCCAATCCCGCGTTGTCAACCGGTGTAACAAATCCTTCAGGGTCACCACCCCAAATCATGCCCGCCCCTGCTTGGAGAGCAATGAGAACGCCGAAAGTAGCAATGATGGCGCCGGTTGAGTCGCTGTTTTTAACCGGTCTAATTACCAGGAAGAAAACAATCACTCCGAGAACAACACCCGCGGCGATTGCAACGACGAGTGCCAGAAGCCAGTTTCCAGTTTGCTGTTGAACTGTCAGCGCAATATAGGTGGTGAACATGGCTTGGCCAACTTGGGCAAAGTTGACCATGCGGGTGGATCGCCACACGAGTACCAGTGCGATAGCCATGAGTGCGATAACTGCACCATTGCTGAATCCACCGAGCAGATAATCGATAAAAGTAGTCATGACTCAGTACCCCAAATATGCATGTCGAAGTTCTTCATCAGATGAAATTTCAGCGGCGGGTCCGGACTTCACTACTTCG
>CAITYI010000056.1 GCA_903896585.1 uncultured bacterium | reverse complement strand
TTGGTCGACCCAGGAAACCCAGGGATGGGTATCGACCCATGGCTACCGCCTCTGACACGGTCAGGGGTGTGCCAGCCGGCACGGTTGTGTACTGCAGGACGTACGAGATCCGCGATTGACTCAACTCAGGGGTTGCGCCCAAGACGCTGAGATTGCCTGAACTAATGGGTAGTAAACCAGCAATAGCATGCAGAAGAGTGGACTTCCCGCTGCCGTTCGGTCCAATGATGGCGGTGATTTTTCCTTCTGGAATCGTGAAGTCAGATGCAGAAATAGCAACACGCGAACCTCGGGTAATGACCACCCCACTTCCCACAACAACATCAGGCATGTGTATTCACCGACTCCCGGCGCTTGGGCTTAAGTCGAGTCACCGTGAGAACAATGAAGAACAACACAATCGGAACAATCGCCATGGTGGCTGAACCGGCGGTGTTGAAGTGGTAGCTCAATGTCAATCCGAGCCACACCGAAAAGATGGAGATAACAACGGCAGTGAGCATCATTCGGGGAACTGTGCGCGATATCAACGCCGCGGTCGCAGGTGGCCCCACAAGCAAACCGAAAACGAGCAGTGTGCCGATAGATTGAAAACTACCAATAACGGCAGCAGCAATAAGGATCAATAAAACAGCGTGGGCTCGCTTGGGTTTGAGCCCCCACATCTGGGCTTTCTCGGCGTTAAAGGACAGAGCGAGCAGTGGCCGGTAGAGAATCGTTGCAGCACCAATCACAAGCACCGCCAGAATCGACTGAGTGACCAGGTCACTCGCTGTCACTCCCAGAGCATCGCCGAAAAGGATCGTTGTCAAACTTCCGGAATAGGAATCAAGTCGAGAAATAATGACCACACCCAGAGCGAGCATTCCAACAAAGAGCAGACCAATCGCGGTGTCTTCACTCAATGACGTTTGTCGATTCACCACTTCAATGGCCAACACCATGACAAGGGCTGCTACCGCAGCACCAAGAAGTGGATTGATGTCGAACACCACGGCGGCGGCAACGCCGGGGACAATTCCGTGGACAAATGCATCTCCGAAGAAACTCAGGCCGCGCAGAACAAGCCATGTTCCGACGATCGACGTCATGAGTCCGGCCAAGATACCGCCGACTAATGCCCGTTGCTGAAAGCCAAGTGCAAACGGATCAAGAAACCACTCCACAAGGGTTAGCCTTGCAGACCCTCTGATATGAGTTGAGCATTGGTCCGCATCATGTCAATGTACGTGGCCGCAGGCGAATCTGGTGCCCCCAAGCTTTCCACGTAGAGAGGCACAACCGCAATGTCGCGTCCTGTTTCTGCTGCGACAGCGTCAGTCAAGGCTCTCGGCTGTGCGGCATTTGCGAATATGACATTTACGCCTTCTGCGTTGATCACCTTCACAAGGTTTGCCAAATCTGCGGAACTGGGCTCAGCAAGAGTTGTACCCGCTGGGATCACTGTTCCAGCGATTTCGTACCCGTATGTGTCGGCGAGGTATCCGAGTGCTTCATGGTCTGTTACCAGAATTCGCTGGTCGGCAGGTACGGCCTCGAGGAGTGCGCGCACTTCACCTTCGGCACCACGAATCGATTCAGCGGTGGTGTCCGCGCACGTTGTGTACTCCTGATTACCGGTCACCTCGGTTAATTCGGCACCAATAAGTTGAGCTGCAACCGCCATACGGGTCATGTCAAACCAAAAATGTGGATCGAGTGAGCCATGATCGTGGCCCTCCTCATCCGAGTGACCCTCTTCGTCGGAGTGACCCTCTTCGTCGGAGTGGCCTTCTTCGTCGGAGTGGCCTTCTTCGTCGGAGTGGCCTTCTTCATCAGAGTGGCCCTCTTCACTATGGCCACCCGCACCGAATTCAATGGGATCAATCAGTGGACCAACTTCAAAAATATTGGCACCATCGGATGCGGCATTCGCCATCGAGTCGGTGAGACCAGCCTCAAGGCCGAGACCATTCGAGATCACCAGATCAGCATTAATCATGCTGGCCACCTGCTCGGAAGATGCGGAAAAGTCGTGTGGGTCGGTACCGATAGGCATCAAAACGGTGACGGTTCCGCCGGCGCATTCAATAATTTGTCCAGCCACATCGCCCAGAATCGAGGTGGTCGCAACAACGGCGACTTCTGATTCCTCGCTGGGGGTGCTTTCGGCAGCGGTTGCCTCGGCAGCTGTTGTTTCGGAGGTGGTCTCAGGAGACGTTTCAGGAGAAGTTTCAGAGTCGGCACTCGAGCAGGCGGCAAGAACAAGGGCTGCGGATGCGATAACGGCGATAGCGGTAATTTTTGATCGGATCATGGGTCAAACGTACTTTAAATGAAAATGAGTGTCAAATTCGTTAAGCCGGAATAAGACTAAAGCCGACCGGTGACTTTGTAGAAGGCAAGACCGATAAGTGCCAAAACCACCAGCAATCGAATGAATCGGCGCCCGCCGCTCAACATAGGCCACGAAAGA
>CAITYI010000055.1 GCA_903896585.1 uncultured bacterium | reverse complement strand
ATTGTGGCGCGCAAGCTTTCCACCGTGCCAGCCCTTGGCGCAATTGCCATGGCAATGCTGATCAACTCGGTTATTTACGCGCCCTTCGCAATTGCCACCTGGCCCACCCAGAGTGTGCCCGCCGTGACGTGGACAGCCGTCCTGGTATTGGGCCTTCTCTGTACCGCAATAGCCTTCATCCTGTTCTTCTCCCTCGTCGCTGAAGTGGGTGCTGCCCGCACGACAGTTATCACCTATATCAACCCAGCCGTGGCGGTTGTCCTTGGAGTGATTGTGCTCAGTGAGCCGATCACCCTGGGGTTGATCATCGGGTTCCCACTCATTCTGATTGGATCCTTTCTCGCCACGCGAAAAGCACCAGCCTTTGAAGGCGAACCCATGGGCTAGCCTTGTGGCTATGTCAAAAACAATTAAAGCCATCTCCGCACTCTTTATTGCACTGTTCCTTGCTGCCGGGGCGCTCACCACCCCAGCTCACGCAGCCAACAAGGACAACACCCTGACCGTCACCGAACTACCTGCTCAGGTTCGGCTGATTCCCGGTGAATCGATTACTTTGTCTTTATCCACCAATGCCACAACCGGCTACACCTGGGACACCAAAGTCTCCGGCGCTAAAAAATCGGTAAAGGTTTACCAGGGCGTCTATTCCGCACCCGCTTCAACCGGCATGGTGGGAGTTCCCGGACAAACTTCGTGGCAAATCACCGCCAAGAATGTGGGCAAAGCCGTTGTCACCGTAACCACCACTGCCCCGGGTGGCGGAACCAGCAATGTCGGCAAACTCACCGTGATTGTGATGGCGCCATAACGAAAAGACAATAATTCGATGTGTGGAGCTGAGGGGACTCGAACCCCTGACCCCCTGCATGCCATGCAGGTGCGCTACCAGCTGCGCCACAGCCCCTAGTTATTAGGAATCGGAAGCATAGCCGCCCGACCGTACTGAACATTGTGCAGGTCGGGTGGCTCCTTCTGTTTTAACCTATCGGTCATCTGCCAATGCGGGAACCGGCAGGCTGCCAGCGTTGTATTCCTGCAATCGCCAGGGTGGGCCGTATGCGGAGTCCTTCTCGGTCAGAACCGACCACGCGCAGTTAGTGAGCACCCCTAGGACCGCCCAGTGCTCCGGTGGCAGGCCGATCAGTTTCGCAATCACGGCACGGGCACTTCCGCCATGGGTGACCACCACGATTGTTTGACCTTTCGCTACCAACTCGAGCTCTCGAGTGATCACGGTCATCATTCGATCGGCCACCTCGGTTCGCGTTTCACCTGTGCCACCCGGTCGCAAATCCGAACCCGCAGCCCAGGCAGCGAGTTCATTACCGTAATCCCGCACAATCTCTTCGCGGGAAAGACCTTCCCACCCACCCGCAAATGTTTCTCGAAGGCCGATGTCTGTGATTACCGGGAGATTGCACAGGTCCCCGAGTGTTTGGGCCGTGACAAATGCTCGCTGCAGATCCGAGGAAATAATGCGACTTGGGTTAAGTGTGGCTAATTGCTCCGCTGCATTGTGGGCTTGGGCAATGCCAACTTCATCGAGGGGAACATCTGTTTGACCTTGGAATCGGCGGGAAGCATTCCATTCGGTGCGCCCATGGCGCCATAAAACAATACGTCGGTTTTGGCTCATTGGTGTTTACCTCTGATGTTTTTATCGGGCAAGGTTGATGGACTCAGGGAGTGGAATCACCGGGCAGTCTTTCCACAACCGCTCAATAGCGTAATGAATGCGTTCTTCCGCCAATTGCACATGCACCACAATGTCGCCGTAATCCAAAAGCACCCAACGCTTTTCCTGTTGCCCTTCGCGGCGCAACGGCTTCTCGCCCATTTTTAACAGTGTCTCTTCAATGGAATCCACAATCGACTTGACCTGCAGTTCATTAGCACCGGAACAAAGAACAAAACAGTCGGTGATTACCAACTGCTCGCTCACATCCAAGATCACAATATCGGTTGCCAACTTATTCGCTGCCGCTTCGGCAGCGGCTAAGGAAAGGTCAATGGCGGTTTGCTGAGCGGGCATGTAATTCCTTTACGTGGATGGATGTTAATTAACTTTGTACAGGTTGATAGAGGCCATTGTCACTGATGTAGTCAATGACAGGTTGCGGCAGTAGGCCTTGGACCGATTTCCCCGTTTCTAGCTGGTGACGAATATCAGTACTGGATACCTCCCAGCCCGGGATATTGATCTGGTGCACGGGGAAATCCGGGTAATCTGAGGAGTCAGACCCCGGGCGTGAAATCACCACCAGTTCGCATTCAGACACCAGGGCATCAGGGTCGCGCCAGGATCCGAACGACTCGAAGGCGTCAGCTCCCAGAATGAAAAACCAGTCAGCCGTGTCCTCGGGGAAGTTGTGACGGAATTGGTCTTTGAGCTCACGCACCGTGTCGAGTGAGTAGGTATTGCCCCCTCGATCAATATCTACTGGGCTGACCATAAATCGAGAGTCACCATCAATGGCTAATTGCGTCATGTGCAGACGCTGCTCAGGGGTGGCGAAAGTGGAATCACGGTGATAAGCCACCGCTGCGGGAACGAAATACACCAGATCTAAACCGAGTTGACCAATAGCGGTGTCTGCGGCGGCAAGGTGCGCAGAGTGAATTGGATCAAATGTGCCACCGAGAATGCCAATGCGCTTGTGCACGAGTGGAGGTGGCCAGACCTAGCGGTCGACGTTGATCATGAGAGTGATCACGAGCAGCACAATAAGAACCCCGAGCCCAACTGCACCAAAGATATAAGGGCTCACAACGCCTTCACCCTCGGCGCTTGCCAAGATGTTCGCTGCTGCTGCAAAATCCACGGTGTCTCCCACAATCTCTCTCGAATATAACGTGACTTTAGCCTAATACGGGCTGTTTAACCGCACTGCGCTACCTACTCGCGGACGTGCCCGGACCCGGTGACAATAAATGTAGACGTGGTGAGTTCGGTGAGAGCCATGGGACCACGAGCATGGAGTTTCTGGGTGGAAATCCCGATTTCAGCCCCGAAACCGAACTCTCCCCCGTCGGTAAAGCGGGTTGAAGCATTGACCATGACCGCTGCGGAATCCATGGAAGCAGTGAAATATGCAATGGCGGCCGCGTTATTAGAAACAATTGCTTCAGTGTGCCCGGATGTCCAGCTCAGAATGTGCTCGACCGCGGCAGCGACATCAGGGACGACTCCTGCCGCGATGTCCATGGAGTAATACTCCGCGGCCCAGTCTTCATCTGTCACCGGTTCCCACGCTGCTCCTGCTTTTTGGGCGTACTCGGCCATGGCCGAATCCGCGTGCACCGTTACATCGCGCTCCTTGAACTCCCTAAGTAATAGGGGGAGGAATTGTTCGGCAATGTCCTGATGAACGAGTAATGTTTCTGCGGCATTGCACACACTCACCCGTTGGGTTTTGCTGTTCATCACGATTTTTACCGCCATGTCCAGATCTGCATCCTTGTCCACATACACATGGCAATTACCCACTCCAGTTTCAATCACCGGAACAAGTGAGTTGTTCACAACATTTTGAATCAAAGACGCACCGCCGCGAGGAATGAGGACATCAACCAGCCCACGCGCCCGCATTAGTTCATTGACGGATTCATGAGTGGTACCAGGCACAATCGCAATTGCATCGGTGGTGATGCCCACGTCCGCAAGTGCTTTTCGCATTACATCGACAAGAGCAATATTGGTATTTAATGCACTGGACGATCCACGCAACAGAGCCGCGTTGCCACTTTTCAAACACAGACCCGCGGCATCGACGGTGACATTGGGGCGGGCTTCGTAGATCATGCCCACGACACCAAGAGGGACCCGAATCTGTCGCACCTGCAAACCATTGGGCAGTGTGTAACCGCGAATAACCTCGCCAACAGGATCGGGCAAAGCGGCTACATCAAGGAGAGAATCCGCAATTGCCTCGATCCTTGAAGCGTCAAGGGTCAACCGGTCAATGATTGCGGCAGATGTGCCATCGGCTTTGGCTGCGTCAACATCTTTGGAGTTTTCTTGGGCAATAAAGTCCTTCTCCGCCTTCAATCGTTGGGCAATGGCGCGCAATGCTTCATCTTTTTGATCCCGCGTGAGTACCCGCAACTCCCGGGCCGCATGTCGGGCCCGCTCAGCTACTTCGCGAACTGTTTGCATTGCCACTCCTGACT
Source organism: uncultured bacterium (assembly GCA_903896585.1). GTDB lineage: Bacteria > Actinomycetota > Actinomycetes > S36-B12 > S36-B12 > UBA4592. Next base: position 3,269 of record CAITYI010000055.1, on the reverse strand, counting down.
CGACCCGAGATTGACAAGGGTATTCGGTTTGAACCTAATGTTCCAAGAGAACTAGATCATCTCGATGAATAACTTCGCGCTCACTGGCCAACTCCTTGGTGTTTCGCCCCATGATCTCGGGGATCTCCACCGAGTCATAGGTGATGAGCCCCCGAGCAAACGCCAAGCCGTCCGGACCACAAATATCCACCGGGTCACCGGCAAGGAAGGACCCACTGACCGCGGTGATTCCCGCGGGCAGAAGTGATAGCCGTCGCACGGAAAGAGCTGCAACAGCACCTGAATCAACGGTCACCGAACCACTGGGTGTGGTTGCGTGCTCAAGCCAGAGCAAGCGCAGCGATGACCGCTTGCCTGTGGGAGCAAAAGCGGTACCTGTGGCTGCGGTGGTGAGCGCCTCCTGCATGTTGGCGGTGGCGGCCAAGAGCGTAGGAATACCCGCGGCCGAGGCAATCCGAGCCGCCTGCACCTTTGTGGCCATGCCACCACTACCAATACCCTCGGTGCCAATTCCACCAATCCGCATGGACAGTAACTCGGAGTGATGACTCACTTCGGGAATGTGCACGGAATCGGACAGGTGCGGGGGTCCGTCATAGAGACCATCGACATCGGATAACAGGATAAGGGCCTGCGCACCAATGACATGGGCCACAAGCGCGGCCAGGCGATCATTGTCACCGAGTCGGATTTCATCGGTTGCGACCGTGTCATTCTCGTTGACAATTGGCAACACACCAAGATCCAAAAGGCGATTAAATGTTTGCTGCGCATTGCGGTAATGACTGCGCCGGGTGACATCGTCAGAAGTCAGCAACACCTGTCCCACGGTAATTCCATATCGGGCGAATGCAGCCGTGTAGGCGGCCAACAGAATTCCTTGGCCAACGCTCGCGGCGGCCTGCTGGGTGGCAAGATCCTTGGGCCGCTTGGTCAAACCAAGTGCGGGCATGCCCGTTGAAATAGCACCACTGCTGACCACCACCACCTGGTGACCGCGCGAGCATCGCTCTGCCACCGTTTCGGCCAGCAGTTCAATAGCCGCTAACTTGAGTCCACCTTCGCGGGACGAAAGGGAGGAAGACCCGATTTTCACCACGACCCGGGTGGCGTTCTGCACGGAATCGCGAGTGAGGGAACGCTCTGACATCACGCAAGATCCTCCGGTCGAACTTCCAGTCGCGAATCACTTCCTCGCGGTCCCTGGTTGGCAGCGCCCACCGCCGGGAACCAGTCGAAAACAACGGCATTTTCATCGGGGCCGATCATGACGGTGGACCCTGGCATGGCACCGGCCTTCATGAGTTCTTCCTCAACACCCAGCCGCGCGAGTCGGTCGGCGAGATAACCCACCGCTTCATCATTTCCGAAATCGGTTTGGCGAATCCAGCGCTCAGGACGTTGGCCGCGCACCCGAAAACCTTCGGGTTCTTTCACCACGGTAAACCCGGATTCATCGACAGCTTTGGGAGAAATGACAATGCGTGGCATTTCAACGGCCGCTTCAACCACGCGCTTGGCTTTCACCTGCTCAGCAATGGCAAAACTCAAGGGACGCAATCCCTCCCGGGACACCGCCGAAATCTCAAACACCGGATATCCACGTTCCTCGATCATGGGTTTGACCATGTCGGCTAAATCCCTCGCCTCCGGAACATCGATCTTATTGAGCGCCACAATCCGTGGACGATCATCGAGGCCGCCATATTGACGCAACTCCGATTCAATAATGTCCAAATCGGTAATCGGATCTCGGTTCGGTTCCAAGGTGGCGCAATCGAGAACATGGACAATCACACTGCACCGCTCCACGTGTCGCAAGAAATCCAAGCCCAGACCTTTACCTTGACTTGCACCCGGAATCAGACCGGGGACATCAGCCAAGGTGTAAATGACATCGCCCGCGGTCACAACACCCAAGTTCGGAACCAATGTGGTGAACGGGTAGTCCGCGATTTTGGGGCGAGCGGCACTCATGGCTGCGATCACACTGGACTTTCCCGCACTGGGGAAGCCCACCAACGCAGCATCTGCCACGGTCTTGAGTTCAAGTACCACCTCGCTGTGGGCGCCGGGTTCACCAAACAGCGCGAAACCGGGTGCCTTTCGCCGAGGTGATGCAAGTGCGGCGTTGCCCAGTCCCCCACGCCCACCCCGCGCAATGACATAGGAGTCACCGGGGGTGATCAGATCCGCCAATAGCTCGCCCGTGTCGTTTCGGATAACCGTGCCAGATGGCACCCGCAAAATAACATCTTCGGCATTAGCACCGTGCCGATTAGAGCCTTGCCCCGGCTTTCCATTAGCCGCCGTGCGGTGTGGGCTGTGATGAAACTCCAACAGGGTGGTCACCTGCGGATCAACAACTGCAACAACATCACCACCGCGGCCACCATTCCCGCCATCGGGTCCGCCGAGCGGCTTGAACTTTTCGCGCATAACGGAGGCGCAACCGTGGCCCCCATTACCACCCTGCGCATGAATCGCTGTTTGGTCGACGAATGTCACCATGTTGCACCCTCCTCTCCGTACCTCAGTTTTACTTCAAGATATAAGAATTTACTTCAAGATATAAGAAAGGCGGGCCCCGAGGGACCCGCCTTTCTATGAAGTCACGTGGTGAAGTTCTTAGACTCCAGCAACAATGTTGACAACACGGCGGCCGCGGGCAGTGCCGAATTCGACAACACCGGGCTGCAATGCAAAGAGTGTGTCGTCTTTGCCGCGACCAACATTGGCGCCCGGGTGAAAGTGGGTTCCGCGCTGGCGCACAATTATTTCGCCAGCATTGACAACCTGTCCGCCGAAACGCTTCACACCCAACCGCTGGGCATTGCTGTCGCGACCGTTACGAGTACTGGACGCACCTTTTTTATGAGCCATGATTCACTTCCCTGCCGCAATATCGGTGACCTTGACCGCTGTCAGTTCCGAGCGATGGCCCTGACGGCGACGATAACCGGTCTTGTTCTTGAATTTTAAAATATCGATTTTCACACCGCGATGATGATCAACAATCTCGGCTGTGACGGTGACCTTTGCCAACTCAGCGGCATCTGTGGTCACTTTGCTGCCGTCCACAAGGAGGACTGCGGGCAACTGGTAGGAGGAACCCGGCTTACCAGGTACTCGGTCTACAACGACAACGTCGCCAACAGCGACCTTCTCTTGCCGTCCGCCGGCTTTTACAATGGCGTACACCACATACTCCTGTCAGTTACGAACGTACCTACTGTGCTTATCTTGTTTATTTTGCTGATCTTGTTTAT